>CACYBT010000054.1 GCA_902772715.1 uncultured Succinivibrio sp. | reverse complement strand
CAAAGTTACAGTATGGTGAGGGCCAATGATTTAACTCAACTTAGTAGAGAATGGCACGGTTAATTTTAATGAGCAGTCTTGAGTTATCTTTAGTGATTTCAATTTCTTTGGGAAGATTATAACCGTACTGGAATTTATCGTAGCTTTTATAGTTAATTATATAGTCATCTCCAGTGGTTACACTTTTAACATATCCCTGTTCATCGTAGGTAGGTGTTCCGACATTCAATCCGCGGATAATGCGTGAAAGTTTGTCGGCAGGTAGTGTCAGATTAAACTGTTTTTTCAAAATAGCCTCGGCCTCATGATGTGTATATTTTTTGGAATCAATTAAGACCGTCATTTCTCCAAGGTTATTAATATAGATTTTTGCCATAGTGACTCCCACAGGACCAATTATCTCAAGTGTGGAGTTATCTTTTTCATAATCATACATAAAATCTGAGGATATGCGGAATCTAGGCTGGGAAATAAACAATGCCACTTTTCCATATTCTTTAAGATTCTTGATGTTTTCAAGAAGTGCAATCCTTTCATTTTGCGATAGTGCATCAAAATCCTGATGCTTAAGATTATGGGAGCTACAGCCAAACAGTAGCGCTGCGGCACATATAAATCCAAGGCAGCCTAATTTAATTCTCATACTCTGATATCCCTTGTGCATCTTTGACACAGTTGTAAATTCTGATGAGTTCCTGATGGGTTTTAAAGCCCTTGAGGTTTAAATCCGACGCGTAGAGATTAGCAAAACGCTGTGTCCCGTCGACATGCCCCATAGCCTGTTCAAAAGTTTCCTTTCCATAAAGATTGGATAAAGCATTTTTATATTCATCGAGTTTTAAGGAGCCATTTAATTTACATTTTAAGATACTGATAATGCATTTATAAAAACTCTGGCGCTTGAAAGAAAATTCACTTTCGTTAAAGGATACGGTCCATTGAGCGTATTCCAATGCCTTATCATTACAATTACTGGCAAGAGCAAGGAGACACTTTAATTCACCTAGGCGTAAGGTTTTCCATGGAGATTTTTCGTCGGGAAGAATTCCGAGAATGGCACAGACAAAGTCTTCATCATTGAGATCTTCATTTTCCAGCTCTTCAAGATAAGCCTTGTAGGTTTCCTTATTTTCGTCTGATTCTGGTAGCGATAGCAGGGCCTCCTGAAAATCAATGCCGCAGTTGGTATTGTTATAGATGAGATCATCTAAAGGATAAATCTCAGACATTCCCGGAACCACAACCCTGTAAACACTTACTCCAAGATAGTTGTAGGAGCGTACATAAATGTCAAAGCCCAATTTTACTATCATGTAACGTAAAGCCTTGTACTGTTCCTGAGTATTGCCATGAAAATCCCAGGAAACAAACCGGTAATTAGGTATTTTTTTGAACATCTGCATTGGCAGAATGCCCGTTGAATCAATGAAATGACTTTCAAGATTGGTGATATCTGAAGTAACTGCAAGATTAAAATCTGGAGCCTCGAAATTGTCTAGGTCGCTGAATGTTCTGCCCTGCATAAGTTCTGTAAGAGTGCGATCCAATGCAACCTCAAAAATTGGATGAGCCCCAAAAGAAGCAGTGCAGGTACCATTGCTCTGATTGAACAGTACAACACATACAACGGGGAATTTTCCGCCTAGGGAGGCATCGTAGCAAATCGTTTTGAGATTATCTCCTTGCAGATCCTTTAGTGTTTTATATGAATTCTCGTATTTGCTTAGAATCTCATCCGGTATTTCGGGAAGGCCTAAACCTCTTTTGATTACTTCTTTTTTTACATATCGTTCAATAATTTCAGCCAGTCCCTGAACTAATGCCTCATACTCAGTGTTACCTGCAGACATGCCGTTTGAACCGTAGAGATTGTCAAGAAGATTGACTGGAAAATAGACCACTTCCCCATTGCGAGCATTAGTAAATGGAATGGAGCAGACTCCACGTGAAAACGATGAGGACTGCAGATCTACAAGATGCTCTAAGGTAAGGCCAGTATTCTGAGTGTAGAATTTGCGTAATGAAGCATTCAGCACATCCTGCGGAATTTCAGGAGATTGCTGGTCTATCTTGCTCCATTTTTCATCTTTAAAATGGACAAACTCAGCATTTGAATTATCAAGACCTAAATAATAATCTGAAAAAGACATCTGTGTGCTGAGCCGTTCTATGAGTTCACCATAGGCTGATGCTCTGGCGGCCAATCTTGATGAACCTTTGCCGTTAGCATAAATTTCTGGAAGAGAGGTTATGGCTAGATGCACTGAATAAATATTTTCAAGAGGGTTAAGCCAGTTATCTTCAATAACCTCAATATGGATGTTTTTTAAAGCATCAGAAAAAAGCTCGATAGTTTGTTCAAGAGGAGCATCTTTTCCTGGTATTGTTGTCATTTTTAACCCCAGTATACAAATATATAATAAAAAAATCTGCTTTATAATACCATATAGTGAGACTATATGCTGTAAATTACAATGCGCTGACCACTTAATGACGTTATGAAAAAAGATGAGCAATCCCATTACAAGAGACTTAAGACAGTTAAGAGCGTCAATAGTCTTGATGATAATTATGTTAGTGACGAGGAACTTTTGGAGCTGACACAGATGGATAGTGGACAAAAGTCATATCTCAATTTAGCAGGTCCTCTTTTTGCAAAAACAGCCTATGAACATGTTCGCAGAATCAGTGGTGACAATAAAGAAAGACGTCATCCTTTAAAACCTAAATATATACGAGAGGATATTTTAGAGAGAATAAAAGAATTAGAAGAAGAGTTTAAGAAAGAGCATGAAGAACAGAACGGCCCGATGAAACCTTTGATGCATCAAGAGAAATCTACTGATGAAAATTCTTCTTTATACTATGCGGCGGCAATGAATAAAATCAATCGCTTAAAGTCTGAACAGAATTTGAACCTCAGGCGTATGCTGCGAAATTTTAAACTCTTTGCCGTAATGGCGGTGGTCTTTGCTGTATATTACTTCTTTACTGTAAATCATCATGACGACATCAAAATGTCTGTCGAGGGCCTGCAGAGTAAACTGCCTATTCGTATTGATAACAGTATTTCTCTTAATAGATTAAGTTACGACAATACAACTCTTACCATGCAGTTGCTTTTCAAAAAGGGAACTCTCCTACATCACCAAGCCCCCTCTTCTGCACTAGATTTGTACATTAAGTCGTCGGCAACAAAAATTTGTAAAATACCACTGTTTTTCGATATGATTAGTTCGGGTAAAGTTATTACGGTTTACCTTGATGCTGAGGATGGTAGTTTTCATGAGATTTTTTCTGTGGATAGATGTGGTCCGTAATTAGGTTATCAGCAGATTTTAAGGTAAACAGTTTGTTCTGAAAAAATTATCAAAAAACGCCGTAAATCCAGATCCTGTGTATGGGATAAGGGAGGCTAAGATAATCAGGTGTCTTGTGTTGCGTTTTTTGAGGCTCATCACCTATAATAAACGTAATTTAGGGCACAACTTGCCCATTTTCGGAGTGAGTCTAGTTAAGAATTTGTGTGGCTGCAGTTCATAAGAGGACTGCGGCTTTGTGAACTTAAAAACTAGGCCTGTCACTCAAATCCATTGAAGTATGCTAAGAAATTAGCCTCTGCGGTAGAGATCCTCTTGTGTTAACAAGAGCAGGATGTCAAGGCAAGGTTTTCATTGCAAGTCAAAAGTGAGGAATAAATGCAGAATGTAGGACTAGTAGGCTGGCGTGGCATGGTAGGTTCAGTTTTAATGGAACGCATGCTTCAGGAAAAAGATTTTGATCTTATTAACCCAGTGTTTTTTTCAACTTCTCAGGCGGGGCAAAAGGGACCTGAGATTGCAGGAAAGTCTACCGGCAGTCTTGAGGATGCGTTTAATCTAGATGCCTTAAGAGCCATGGATATCATCATTACTGCCCAGGGCGGAGACTATACCACCAAAATTTATAAAGCACTGCGTGATACAGGTTGGAATGGTTATTGGATTGATGCCGCATCTACCTTGAGAATGCAGGATGATACCAAGATTATTCTTGATCCTGTAAACCATGAGCTTTTGGATAAATCTTTAAATAATGGCATTAAATCCTATATCGGTGGTAACTGTACTGTAAGTTTGTTGCTTATTGCTTTAGATGGTTTAATCAAAAGCGGTAAGGTTGAGTGGATTTCAACTCAGACCTATCAGGCTGCATCTGGCGCTGGCGCTAAAAACATGCGGGAGCTTCTTTGTCAGATGGGGGCGCTTTATGAGTGTGTTAATGATGAACTCGCTGATCCAAATAGTTCTATTTTGGATATTGAAAGAAAAGTTCGTGCTAAGATGAACGATGCCTCTTTCCCTACTAGTAACTTCGGTGCTCCTCTTGCAGGTAGTGTATTGCCTTGGATTGACAAGGAGCTTGAGAATGGACAGAGTCGTGAGGAATGGAAGAGTCAGGCTGAAGCCAATAAAATTCTGGGATTTGCTCCTGGTACTCTGCCAATTGACGGCAACTGTGTGCGTATTAGCAGTATGCGCTGCCACAGTCAGGCTTTAACTATTAAACTTAAAGATAATCTTTCCATTAAGAATATTGAGGAACTTATCGTGTCACAGAATAAATGGGCTCGTGTTATTGAGAACCATAAGGAAGTGACCTTAAAAGAGCTAACTCCTGCCAAAGTTTCAGGAACTCTATATGTACCAATTGGCAGAATTCGTAAAATGAATATGGGGGATAATTTTGTTTCAGCATTTACTGTAGGCGATCAGCTGTTATGGGGAGCTGCTGAACCACTGCGCTGCATGTTGCGTCAGATCCTCGCATAGGAAACTACAGGTCTTGGTAAATATGCAAGGTGTTGCCTTGCATATTTAGCTTTATTGGGTCAAGTTATGTTTGAGTATAAAAAAGCGCTAATCACTGTTTCTGTAATTTTAAGTGTTGTCTTTTTTGGCTGTGCACAGCCTAAGCATAGCGCATATGAGGCTTACAGTGAGTTTGGTAATGACAACTCTTTTCTGTCGGATAACTATCAGGTTGACAATATGTCTATTGAGGTTCTTGTTCCTACAGAAAAGATTGTAGGTGATGAGACTTTAAAAGAACAAAAGATGTCTGACAGGGAAAGCCTAGGCCATGACAGTCATTATGAACCGCTTTATGTTGTAAAAAGAGGCGATGGCACTTATACCGTTCTTGAAGGAAATGAGACACTGTATAGGTTAAAGAAAGCCGGTGTCAAAAATGTTGCGGTTACCGTTTCCTATCCCTACTCTAAGGATGTATATTCCATAGATTCACTCTTTAAGAAAAACGAGGAGTCACGTTCTGATTTTAATGCTATTGTCGCGGATATTCACCGTAATGTTGGAGGCGATCTGCAGTCTCAACTAATAACTCCCAGTTATTCTAAGGTAAAAGAAAAAATCAAAGAACATCATGGGGATCCCAAAAGGGTGACAGATCTTCTTCTTGGAAGAATTTCTTTTCAAAACAGAGCGGATGTAATTAAGGCATTGCAACACGTTAATAAACGTATAGAACTCGTGGCAATCCTTGACAGATGGAATTTGTCAACTGATTTTGAAGATCTTGAAGCCGTGTGTTATCTTAGGACACCTAGCGGCATTCTTGGAGAATTAAGTTTTTCTCTTGCTTTCATGGATGAGTACAAGGAGTATCTGTCCAAACTGAATGTATTTTTACGTCATCATAAAGATCATAAATACGCTGCAATTAACAGTCGGCTCCAGAATTTGAAACTAGCCTTCAGAAACTTTATGGCAAATAAGCACAGTGCTCGAATTAAGTTAGTGTATACCGATTTGCTGTCTCTTGCCAACGAGATGAACAGCTCTTCAAATATCCTGATTATAGAGGGGCTGGTACAACAGCAAGAAGATGTGCTTAATAATATAAAATAGCAATCCTCTATAATGTCAATGGCTGGAAAGTATAGGTAGAATAAGTATAGAGATTGATAGTTATGGATGAAAAAAAATTGAAAGAATATGGTGGTGAAAGACCTTTTTTTGCCAAAAAAGATCTGACTTTAGAGGATATACGGATAGTTGATGGTGAGTCAGGTTTAAAGGAATGTTCTAATATCACTATCAGGAATTGTGCTTTTAATGGTAAATATCCTTTATGGCATTTGCATGAGGGAAAAGTAACTCATAGCGTGTTCGAAAGCGGCAGTAGAGCCGCCATTTGGTACACACGTGGTTTGGTTATGGAGAACGTCACTGTTGATGCTCCAAAGATGTTTCGTCGCTGCGCAGGAATCAGTTTAAATAAAGTTACTTTCAGTGATGCTCTTGAAACATTTTGGGATTGTGAAAAGGTAGGTCTTGAATCGTGCCACTTTGAAAAAGGTGACTATCTTTTCATGAACAGTCACGACCTAAAAATTGAAAATACCGTGATCAATGGTAACTATGTTTTTCAAAACTGTAACAATGTTTTAATTCGTAACTGTCGAATTATTACGAAGGATGCCTTTTGGGAAAGTAAGGATGTGCTTGTCGAGAACTGTTACATCGAAAGTGAATTTTTAGGCTGGCATTCTACCAATCTTAGTTTAGTTAACTGCGAAATTAGCGGCAGTCAGCCTCTGTGTTATGCCGATAATCTCTCACTGATAAACTGTACTATGCATGAAAACTGCAATTTGTGTTTTGAATACAGCAGTGTTAATGCTTCTGTAAAAGGCAGTATCACTAGTGTCAAAAACCCTTTGACCGGCTGCATTGAGGCAGATGCAATAGGCAATGTTGTCGATGATGAAAATGCACGTTTGCCTCATGATTGCGTCATAAAAATAAAGGGAGCATAGTCTAAAGGTTGGATTTGTGCTTATGTGGCAGTGTTTTTCTGTCAAGATGTAGCGCCTTGGAGGTCTTAAGTGCCACAGAAAACACAATGAAAGCGATTCCTATGTAAAAGGCATAGTTTAATTCGTTATTTTCGCTAAAAATCAACATCGCCAGGATTATGGAGTATACCGGTTCGAGATTATACGAGAGCATCACCGTAAAGGCTGATAGCCTTTTAAGCACCTGTAACTGTAGCAGATACATTAGAGCGGTACAGATTGTTCCAGCCAAAAACAGATAGACTAGATCCGTTATTTCAAAGTGCAGGTTAAATGACCCGTATATAAGATAATAGGCAGGACAAAGCAAGGCCATAAACAGTGAACCTCCGGTCAGCTGCCAGCTCATGAAGGTATAATTGTCGTAAAGAGGTGCGGCTTTGCGGTTTAATATGGAGTAAATTCCAGATAACAGTGCGCAGATGATGCCTACACTGATCCCAAGGCGATATCTAGAATCAAAACCGAAAATAAAAAGTACGCCTAGTATGGCGAGCAGCGAATAAAGAAGATCAGTGATGGAAAAACGGCTCTTGAACATGAGCGGTTCAATAAAGGCAACGAAAAAACCGATGGTAGAGACACATACCACCCCGATGGAAACATTGGAAAGTTTAATCGATAAATAAAATAACATGAGGTGACAGCATAGGAGTGCGCCTAAAGCCATACCTTTTACTATCCCCTTTATCCCAATATAGGTTATTTTGCCTTTGAGCATTAAATAGGCTATTAGAAAAATACCGCCAATGATCATTCTGCCAAACACAATCCAAAAGGCATCAAGATTTATGAGTCTACCGAAAAGTCCGGTAAATCCACCAATAAGTACTGCAATATGTAATTTCAAAAATATGGCAGGCATAATACTTTCTTTTCCTAATGTTTAAAGTTCGGATCAATTCTCAAATAATTTATAAACCCGATAAAATTGAGTTGCTATCTTATCTTAAACCAGGTGCTTTGTATATGTATGATGAGGTTTTTTCTGCTCAATAAGGATGTCTTAAAGAATGGTGGATTTTTGTATTTTGATAATTTACTTGCCTAAATAAAAGATCGGGAAAACCTAAAATATTTAATATAATTTTTCTTTATAGTCAGTGTGTTAGCTAAATGTTATACATAATCTTGTCAAAATATACATAAAAAGTTTTTTGCCTAATCTAATCAAATATAGTTATGTGGTATAATCATCAACTCAATTTCTCTAAGACGAGAGATGCGATTCTTGAATTTATTTAAATTTCATAAACGGAGTAATAGTCACATGGCGGTGTTTGCAGAAGCACTTCATTATTTTCCCAAGATGGAAGATGGTATAAAAAAATGCCCCGTAGAAGGAGTGCATTATTTTAAAGAAACCTTTCATAAAGAAGTCGAGCCAAGTGTTTATCCTGCTGGACTGTGCATCATGTTAAGTGGTACCAAACGTATTGTTTTTGACGAAAAATCTTTTTCATATGGCGCCGGAGAATATGTGGTATGTTCGATGATGATGCCTTTAAAGTGTGAAATTATTGCCAATCATAAGGAACCAGTAAAAGGTATATTTGTTGGGTTTTCTGCTAACGATATACGTGAACTTGTTGAAATTATGGGCCTTAAGGAACAGGTTGAAAATGACAAGTCACTGCCATCTCCTATTGGACCATCAGTGATGTCATCAGATTTTAAGAGTTCTATCCTAAGATTCTTATCCTGTCTTGCAAATGAGAAGGATGCGCAGATTCTAGGACAGTCCATGCGTAGGGAAGTTCTTTATCGTGCCTTGTGTGGAGAACAGTCACACCTTTTACTCAAACTTGGATTAAAAACAGGTCCGTTTGTTGAAATTTCCAATATTATTGAAATGCTACAGGATAACTATAACAAGGAAATTGATATCAACGGTTTGGCTGATAAGGCTAATCTTAGTGTTTCATCATTCTATAGACTTTTCCGTCAGGTGACATCAGATACACCTATTCAATATGTGAAAAAACTGCGTTTGAACCGGGCTCGGGATTTGATAGTACTCGAAAATGTTAAGGCCTGTGCCGCAGCCATGGAAGTTGGCTACGAAAGTGTTTCACAGTTTACAAGAGAATTTAAGCGTTACTTTGGGGTAACACCAGCAACGCTTAAAATTTCTTAGTGTTCCAAAGTCTGGTTCTGCTATTAAGTTTTTTAATGAGTAACTCTACTAGAGGTTTTACTAATGAAAATTGGAATTATTTGTGCCATGGAGGAGGAGACCGCCTTTCTGCTCTCAAAGTTGAATAACGTTGAGAAAAAGACAGTTGGTCCTTTCGTGTTTTATGAAGGTGAAACCCAGGATGGCAAAGAGGTAGTAGTTGTAAAGTGTGGTATTGGTAAGGCTATGTCCGCTGCCGGCTGTGCGCTGCTTATATCTAATTTTAATGTGGGAACTGTGATTAATTTAGGTGTGGCCGGAGCGCTAAATCCCGATTTAGTTCCAAATGACATTGTGTTTTCCACAGGCGTTATGTATCACGATGTAAACTTTACTTCTTTTAATTATAAATTGGGGCAGATGGCAGGTCAGCCCGAAACCTATAATCCGGATCCTGCTCTGTTGGCCAAGGCTGATATTGCTGCTACGATTGTGCCAAATCTTAAGGAACGTATCAAAAAAGGTTTGGTGGTTTCCGGAGATGTGTTTGTTAATACCAAAGAGCAGAAGGAAGAAATCTTAAAGAATTTTCCTACTGCCATGGTTACTGAGTGTGAAGGAGCGTCTATTGCCCAGATTGCAACATCCTATCGGGTTCCTTTTATTGTTATCCGTGCTATTTCCGATACCGCAGATGAAGGAAAGGCGGATAACTATGAGTTTAACGTAAATTCCGCAGCCGAAAATAGTGCCAAACTAGTTTTAGCCTTGATAAAAATGCTGTAGGAGTTTATATGCCTGTAGAGCAAATTATAGAAGCGGCTGAGGATATCTCCTTTTGGGATGTTCTTGAAACTTTGTTTGCGATAATAGAATTTCCTGCTGTGACGCTACTTACTGCAGTCCTTATAGAGATCCTTTTACCTATAAGCTCCTCATGGAAACTCACGGGGCTGGTTTTCTATTTTGAAAAGATTTCACGAAAAGTAAATAAAAAGGAAAACTCTACAGGTCAGATTATTTTCTCAAGTATTGTCCTGCCTTTTTTTATTCTTGTGGTGGCGTTGCTTATTGCGTTTTTTTTGCGGTTTGTCATCAACTACGATGCTATTGTCGCACTCTTGGTGCTGCCATTTGTCATGGACTCAAAATATTGTTTTCCTACAGCTCTTAAAGTAAAGCATGCTCTTTTGGATGGAAAAAAAGATAAGGCCCGTCAGCAGTTGCAGACAATTATGCATCGTGACTGCTCTAAACTGTCAGAAATGGGAATAAACAAGGCGCTGTCTGAGGCCATAGGCATGTCTGTATTTGCTAACTGGTTTTCCGTACTCGTGTGGTATATGCTTTTAGGCATTGAAGGTGCGGTGATGATGCAGTTGGTTGCGGTGATGGCGCGAGCCTTTTCTATAAAAAAGGAACGTTATGTAGTATTTGGAGCATTTTCCTACAAGGTTGAACAGATTATGCTTTTACCTGCTGCAGTTTGTTTATTTGTGATGATGCTCTTTTCGATTTCCTGTTTTAGAGTTTTGCGAAACTTTATAAGCCATATCACCATGTTCTCTAGTTCAACTTCAGGATTAATCCTTGACTGGCTTGGGTCTTATGCAAATGTATCACTAGGAGGGCCCCGTTATTACGGAACCAGTCTGATTCGCCTCCCAAGGTTTGGGGGAGTGAATAATCCTGATATTAAGACTCCGCTTAAAATTTATAATAAAATGCGTTTTTGCGGCATTTTATTTGTTTGCGTATGTGTACTTGTCTCAGTATTTGTAACCTCTGATCTTTCTGTTTAGGAGCATCTCATGAGTGGTGATGGCGAGTTTGAAAAACTGCTCGATAATGAGAAACACACAGATGAGTTTGCCTCTCTCATAGAAGGTGACATTAAACCACTGGTGCAGGATAAGGTTGCTGTTGTGTCTTCTTTAATTGATAAAAAGCTTGCAAAGGTAAGGCAGGAATCGGCAACTCATAATAAAGAGGAAGTAAAAGACACTGCCTCATCAGGCTTTGTAAAAATGGTCGCTCCTAATGATGTTCTTGAATTCAGACGTCCTGGCATTCAACCTTATGTAATGAAAAAATTACGTAATGGAGACTATGTTGAGGCAGATTATATTGATTTACATGGCAAGACTATCGAAGAAGCCTATCATGCGGTGATGCGTTTTATAGATAATGGACGTAAACGTGAATATCGCTGCCTTTTGATTATTCATGGCAAAGGTGAGAAATCAAAACCTCAGGCTCTGATGAAAAGTCATGTGGCCCACTGGTTAAAACAGATTGATGATGTCTTGGCATTTCATTCGGCACCAAATTTTAAGGGCGGTACAGGTGCTCTGTATTTTATCCTGAAAAAAGGAGATAAGGAATCGCAGGCTAACCGCGAAAAATATCAGAAAAGATAAAATGCGTTCTGTTTTGATCTTTTGGTATATCCTGTCAGCAAAAAAACAAAAATTTTTAGTAAAAAAATTGCTCTCTGATCGCACTTTTATATAAGAATTCTAGTATAGATCTCAAAAAAAAAGTCTAAAACTACCAAATGCTCTGTTAATGGCTACAATTTAATTTATTGATTACTTTTATTGTGTGACACAAATTTACTTTTTATAAGGAGTAGCAAATGGAAAATGCACGTGAAGTGGTAAGACAGACAATGGCATTGATTTTGGCCGGTGGTAGAGGAAGTCGATTAAAAGCCTTGACTGATACTCGAGCAAAGCCTTCAGTATATTTTGGTGGTAAGTTCAGAATCATAGATTTTGCTCTTTCTAACTGCGTTAACTCTGGAATTACGGGTATTGGCGTTGTTACTCAGTATAAGTCACACAGTTTGCTAAGACATCTGCAGGCTGGCTGGTCATTCTTTAGAAACCAGATGAACGAGTACATTGATTTTCTGCCTGCATCCCAGCGTGTTGACGAAGAACACTGGTATCAGGGTACTGCCGACGCTATTTATCAGAATATTGATATTATCAAGGATCACAAGCCTAAGTATGTGCTCATTCTTGCAGGTGATCATATCTACAAGATGGATTATGCCGCACTTATCATGGATCATATTAAAATGGGCAGTCCTCTGACAGTAGCCTGTATCCCTGTACCTAGAGAGGATGCCAAGGGCTTCGGTGTTATGAATGTCGATAGAGATAACCTCGTAACCGATTTCGTAGAAAAACCAGAGAATCCTCCTGCAATGCCAAACAACCCAAATATGTCTCTGGCATCAATGGGTATTTACGTGTTTGATGCCGATTTCCTGTATGATGTTCTGGCCAAAGATGCCGCAACTAAAGGCTCTCACCGTGATTTTGGTATGGACATTATTCCGCAGTTGGTAAAGCAGCGTCAGGTTCATGCTCATGACTTCTCCAAGTCCTGTATTCGCAACAGCGGCAACAAGGATATTGTTTACTGGCGTGATGTCGGCACTTTGGATGCATATTGGGAGGCTAATATGGATATTGCTTCCATTGAGCCTCAGTTGGATATTTATGATTTCAACTGGCCAATCTGGACTAATCAGATTCAGCTGCCACCAGCCAAATTAGTACAGGATATCAGTGGTGCTTCCACCATTTTCAGAAATTCTGTGGCTTCGGCAGGATGTATTATTTCAGGTTCTTCCATCAATCAGACCCTGCTGTTTAATTCATGTCGTGTGCATTCTAACTGCTTTATATCAGATTCTGTCATTATGCCTTTCTGTATTATTCACAGAGCATGTCGTCTCACCAAAGTGGTTATGGATAGAGGATGTGAGCTGCCTCGTGGTATGATTATAGGTGAGAATCCTGAGTTAGATGCTAAGAGATTCTATCGGTCTGAGGGTGGTGTCACCTTGGTAACAAGAACAATGCTCAGAAAATTACGTGAGACTGAGCCTGACTTGTTTACTGATTTTGATAAATACAAGGCTCCTGTGCAGATGCCTTCATACTAAAATACTATTGTAATGAATGTAAAAGAAATCGCAGATCGCCTCTTTTGTGCCAAACGCCTAAGGGGCGATTTTTTTTCCGCTTCGGCTAAGTTTAATCAGTGTCTAGATGATTTAAACGGAATAACCTTTGGTACTGAGCAAGACAGCCTGCGTCTTGCCGTATGCGCACCGCTAAGGCGTCTACAGCAGAAAACCCAGGTTTTCCCTTTGGATGTTAAAGCCGCATCGCGTAATCGTCTCACCCATTCGCTTGAGGTAAAATCCTACAGTAAAATTATTGTCAATAATCTTGTAAAGCAATATACGTCATGTGATCTTTCTCCTCTGCTTATTCCCATGATTAACTGTGTGGGCAATGCCGCACTCATGCACGATATCGGTAACCCTCCTTTTGGTCATTTTGGAGAGTCACTGATCCGTGAATGGCTTAATAATATTGTAGAGGGGCACGACTGCGCCCAGGATTTAAGCGATCAGGAAAAACACGATCTTAAAACTTTCAATGGCAATGCGCAGGGAGTGAGACTACTGCATTCCATTCAAGATCAGAATCTTACTATTGGACAGTATGCTGCCATGATCAAGGTTCCCTTTATGGTTATGGAATTGCTGCTTGGCAAGGGAAAGGGAGCGGCTTCAAATGGCATACGCAAGGACTATTATTCGTGGTCATATGCAAATGCCGGAGTTTTTCTGTCAGAGTTCCATCTTTTGGAGATGATTCGAGAAAATTTTCAGCGTACCACCCGTCATCCTTTTGCCACGATTATTGAATATGCTGATGATTTGGCGTATGTGCTTGCAGATCTGGAGGATGCTTTCGATCGAGGTCTTATTTCCAGGGATAGAATCATTAAATTATGCGAGAATGTTGCAAATCTAAGCGAATTGGCTGAGTTAAAGCATGATTTATCACCCACTCTGGTATCTTCAATGTTTAGTCAACGTAACGAGGCCTTGTTGTATCTGCGCTCCTGTGTTGCACACTACTATATTCGGGATCTGGTACAGGCCATCTGCAATAATTTTGACAAATATCTTGAGACTGGAGAGCCAGATTTTCAGTTTGGTAATTATCCTGGCGTGGTTATGGTGGATATGCTAAAGGACTTTGAAAATAAATATATTTATAATCATTATGATGTACAGACTCTGGATTTATCGGGGGCTGCGTATATACGGGGGCTTTTTTCTACATACGAACGTCTTCTAAATGAAAGTAGCGAAGATCTGAAACTTGAATTAAAGGCAGAAGGTGGTGATCCTTTCTGTATGCGCATCGCCTCGCGCATTTCAAAACGTCAAAAACAGGTATATTTTGATGAGCTAGAGCGGAACAGTTATAGTGAAATATATAATCGCATCAGACTTTTGGTGGATTATATCTCAGGAATGACTGATACCTATGCCGCTTCTGAATATAGAATATTAAAAGGTGTACTTTAATAAAAGAAATTTCATTTATAATCTGTTAAAATATCGCCAGAGATAAATGGAATTTAAAAATGGAAAATAATAATGCAGTAGTCTTTTCTTCGGCTGATCCTTGTTTTGACGATATTCGTCCTTGTCGCGACGATGAGGTAAAAAACGAGTTAGAAAAGATTATTTCTGATAAATTTGTAATCGACAATATTTTAAAATATTCATATCCGAGGCTTTCATCTTGGTTACCGTTTATTAAGCCTTTTGTGAAGTATTATCTGCGTCAGAAGATAAGCAAGATCAACACGATTAGTGATTTTCAGAAAATCGTTGCAAATTATGTGCAGAAAATGATGTCTAATACCACTGATGGCGTTGAACTTGTTGGTTTTGATAAGCTAGAAAAGAATAAGGGCTATCTTTTTATTTCCAATCATCGTGATATTTCACTAGATCCGGCTTTTATCGATTATGCGCTGTTTATGAATGGACATGATACCGTGCGTATTGCAATCGGTGATAATCTTTTAAAGATGCCGGCTGCCACTTCTCTGATGCGCCTTAACAGAAGTTTTATCGTGATGCGTTCAATTGAAAGTCCAAGAGAAAAACTTAAGGCTCTAACGCATCTTTCTACCTACATCGGCCTTTCCATTAAAGAAAATGTTTCTGTGTGGATAGCGCAAAGGGAAGGCAGAGCAAAGGACGGTAACGATAAAACTGAGGATGCGGTTTTAAAAATGCTGTCTCTGTATGGTAGACAGAAAAAACAGAGTTTTTTTGAGTACATGAAGACGCTTAATATCGTTCCGGTCTCCATTACTTACGAATATGATCCCAATGATTTGTCCAAGGCCAAAGAGCTTTATGCCAAAGAAAAAAATGGCTCGTATCACAAAAATGAATTTGAAGACATAGATACCATAATAAGGGGTATCCGTGGCTACAAAGGTCATGTAAAATTAGTAGCAGGAAGTCCTATAAAAGACGGTTTTGAAACCGCAGAGGATCTATCCGCCATTATTGACAGATTTATTTGGTCTAACTACGCAATGTATCCTAGTACCTTAATCAGTGCGGGGATAACAGAAGAAATTACGGCAAAGCAAAAAGAGAAATTTGAGGAACGGCTCAGTACTTATCCTATGGAGTTAAGAGATAAGGTGCGAGCTATGTATGCCAGACCGTATTTCAATAAGGACCAATTAAAAAATGTTCAATCTAGTTTATGAGATAAATGGCAAGATTAGTCGTTTTCGTGTGACTTGTCTTGCAGTAGCATCTGTTTGCTTCATTTCAGGGACCTGCCTAAAACTGATTTCTAGTAATGACACTGTAGAGGTATCTTCAAGAGCAACTGCTCCTGTATCGACGTCAGTTGATATTTCTGACAGTGCCGAAGAGAAATTTACTGCGGAAGATAAGACTCTCGCCTTTGATTATGTGCAAATTCGCCAAAAAGCAGTCCAGGATCTTAAGAAGAATGATGAATATATGGGATTTTGCAGTGTGGTTGACCATAATTCTGAACAGTGCAAAGTCAGTATCGAAAAAGATTTATCACCTTATTATGTGCTTAGTTATGATGTAAATTCTGAAGGTTATAATCTGCATCTTGAGGCTACAGAGCAAAACAAAGATAAATGCAAGATTTTTGAGATCAACAGTAATGGCGAGTGGTTAGCCATAAATGATAACGGTGATATGGATGCTGACTGTTTAGATCGTGGAGTCTTTGATTCTCACAGGTTTGCTTTAGTCAGAGATACCGATAATAATGATGGACAGATTGCACCGTCTGGACTTGCACCAATAGGTACAATTCTGTCTTCTAGATAAGCCAAGGGGTTAATATGGAAATTGCAAAGAATACTGTTGCCACATTGAGTTATACCGTAACTGAAACGGACGGGAAGGTTGTAGGTAGAACCGAGCCGGGCGCACCTGTAGTTGCTCTTATTGGTCATGGTTTTCTTGTAAAAGGACTTGAAAAGGCTATTTTAGGTCATAAGAAGGGTGATGAATTTACCATTACTCTTGAGCCTAAAGATACCTATGGTGAAATTGATGAAACTTTGATCCAAACCATTGATAGGAGTCTTTTTGGCGATTTTGAAATTGCCGTGGGAAATGTTTTTGAGGCTGATTCAGAACAGGGACCTATGGCAGTCGTAGTCAAGGACATTACCGATGATAAAGTTGTAGTTGATGGCAATCATCCTTTAGCAGGT
>CACYBT010000053.1 GCA_902772715.1 uncultured Succinivibrio sp. | reverse complement strand
CTCTCTTTAACCTCATAGACATAATAGTGAACTATTTCAGTGCCAGTTGTCTTAGAAAACGTTTTTATAACCTTAACAGTTCAGTTCAACTCTTCAGGTTTAAGTGCCATAATCTCAGCTGGTACCACAAAATTGCCAGTAGTAACCTTTCTTGCCATATCTATACCAAAAATTACCTAATTTAAAATCTTTAGTAAACCTAATTAGGTTATTGAATACAAGTGCCTAATGGCTAAATTATGGGATAGTTACCTAATATAATTTTAAATTACCTAATTGTTACGGAGTCTGTGTTCTAATCCGCTATTCATCCACAAAACTAAAACCAGGATCGGCTTTCTGAGTCTGGTCGTTATTTTCGTTAGTTTTACTATCTAAATTATTTTCCTCTTCTTTTTTTTCATTATTCGGAGCATCCTCAGAGGTATCCTCTGAGGACACCTTTTCATTGACTTCTTCAGCATTAGGTACATCATCAACTTCAAATTGTGGATCGGTGGATATAGTCCCCTCATCGGGATAAATATCATCATCACCTGATTCTGGGGATAAATCTAATTGTTCTAAGGCTTTGCCAATAGGAAAAGCAGAACCGGTTTCAAAAGAAATCAACTGCTCCATTGCTCCATAAGGAATATATATGTCTTCACTTTTACCACTAAATCTGGCTTTAAAGGCAATTCCTCTTGCTAGAAGCTGAAAATCTGCAATGGCATTCGGTAACAATGACAGCATTATCGAACCGTCTTTAACATACTCTTGAGGAACCTTAACATGTGCTACGGTAGCATCAACAAGAACATGAGGTGTGATGTCATTGTCAACGAGCCACGAGTAGTAAGCATTAAATAAAAAAGGTTTTAGACTAGACAATCTTTTCATGTAAAAAAACTCCTCAGGATCAAAAAATGGCTTATATAATTTATAGTCAGAAAAAAAATGGTTCCTATTAGTATTTTTTAACCTAAAATTTTTTGCACTTCATCTCATTTTTAACAGAAGATTGATAAAATAAGGAAAAACCTCAAATTAACTCAAACATTTTTTTTTAATATTTAGCATAATTATATAGTAGCATTTTATCTTAAATCAAAATAATATGCTGTTGGCATCATTAGGAGCCACTCAAATAAAATAGGAAAAGAAAATGAATATGTTTAGCAAAATGAGTGTACGAGCCAAGTTACTATTGGCATTCTCTGTGATTATTATCTTTACCATTCTGATCTCAATAATTTCATTAAGACAGTTATTTACGAATAACGTTGAAATCAATGTGGTTGATGATATTTTAGGAGCCAGACATTCTAGGACTGCAAATGTTCAGAAGGCTATGGTGGCAGCAAATGAGCTTTCTTTCACTCTGGTACGGGATGTATCTTTGTATGATCCAGCAAAACATGACGTACAAATTGCAGAACTTGCAAAAAATCTGATGGATGCTACAGGAATTCTTAAAGGTCAAAGTGCACCTAAGTTATCCCAAGATATGAAGGATGGTGCCAAAGAGTACGTGCAGCATTCTACAGGAGATTTTCTTGAAGCGCTGAAGAAAAAAGAGCAGGATGAGGCACAAAAGATTTACAACAAATACCTTGGTCCAAATTTTGATAAGGTAACACGTGCTGAAACAGAACTTTCCAACATTCAGATCCACAATGCACTAGAGACTATTGACAGTATTTCTAGTACAACACCCATCATTATTATTTTGATCAGCGCATGTATTGCTGTGCTTGTTGCAATTATTATAGCCATTATACTGTCAAACCAGATTGTTAAATCACTTAAGACCGCTATGGCAGGCGCTGATTTAATTGCTTCAGGCGACCTTACCCAAGAAATTAAAGCTGAAACCGCTGATGAATTTGGTATTCTCCTAAAGAGACTTGAAAGTATGCGTGAGAAATGGCGTCAGTTGGTAAGCATTATTAAAAAGGCCGCAATTGGTGTAGAAAAAAACATGCAAGTCATCAATGATATTACCAATGAAATTAACGAAGGAGCTCAAAATACACAGAACAGAGCGCTCACTGTCGCTGCCGCTTCCGATGAAATGGTCTCAACAACTGGTGATATTGCTAAAAACTGTGAAAGTGCTGCTGCTTCTGCCGATACTTCAAATCAGACTACACGTCAAGGTGTAAATGAAGTGGAGTCAACTATTAGAGAGATTCATGAACAGGTAGAAAGAAGTAGAACCGATGCTGAACACATCAAAGCGCTTGTAGATCAGTCACAGAAGATTGGTACTATTGTGCAGACCATTGAAGATATCGCATCTCAGACAAATCTGCTGGCACTAAATGCAGCTATTGAGGCTGCTCGTGCTGGTGAGGCTGGAAAGGGATTTGCAGTGGTTGCAGATGAAGTACGTTCGCTGGCTTCACGTACTGGAAGTTCCACTCAAGAAATTATTAAGATGGTGGGCCAGATCCAAAATGATGCCAATACTGCTAATGAATCTATGATTGCTTCTTTAGATAACATGAACCATTTGGCAACTAGAACAGGAACTGTTTCAGATTTACTAAACAACATTTCCAATCAGGTTTCTGATGTTAATAGCCAGATTACACAGATTGCCACCGCAGCAGAGCAACAGACTACTGCTACAGCAGAAATTTCAACCAACATGCAGGATATAACGTCTTCTGCCCAGGGGTTGGCTGCAAAAGTACATGAGGCACAGTCTTCAGTTACAAATTCTGTTGCTGAGTTACATAATCTAGTGTTACAGGTTCGTGACCTCAAAGTCTAAACAAAGTTTAATTTTTGATTTAATTAAGAGACTCG
>CACYBT010000052.1 GCA_902772715.1 uncultured Succinivibrio sp. | reverse complement strand
TTTATGTGATCTGCTTTGTTGTTATAAAGAAAATCCATTTAAATATCAAGATTTGTTAGTAAAATGATCTCGCTTATTAAACAAGCACTATAAAAATTAGACAACATAAGTAAGGAGAAAATAATGGGATTTTTTTCATTTATTAAGGATGTTGGCGAAAAGATTTTCGGTGGCAAAGCAGATGCTGCTGAAATTGATGTACAAGGACTAAAAAAAGATCTAGATGATCTAGGCCTAGATACCAAAGACATTTCAGTTGAGGTAGATGGCGACAATGTCATACTCAAGGGTAAAACTAAAGATCAGGAAACCTTAGAAAAAGCAGTTTTGGAAGTCGGCAATAAATTAGGTGTAGCCGGTGTAAAAACCGATGAAGTTACAGTTACCACAAGCGGTAAAGAATCTCAGTTCTATGAGGTAAAGAAAGGAGATACTTTATGGAAAATTGCCGAAGAATGTTATGGCAAGGGAAAAGGCGCTCAATATAATGTCATTTTTGAAGCCAACAAGCCTATGCTTAAGCATCCTGACAAAATCTATCCAGGTCAGAAATTAAGAATTCCTCCACTGTAATTTTTGTCTATAATATTCTGTAAATGGTGCGCAAAACGCACCATTCTCACTAGCCCCCCAATTCCTTAACAGCCTGTTCAAAAAAATTGATTTTCTGTTCCCGACTTAATTTGGGAGTTTCCCCTTCTTTAAAAAACATAATACTAGCGTCAGGTAATTCCTTTAAAAAACGACTCTTCTCAACCCCAGATACTATCCCTGCGCGTATTCGTTGCTTTACATAAAGTAAAGATAAATCCTGACGTGCCCGTGTAATTCCAACATAAGCCAGCCGTCTTTCCTCAGAAATATTATCCGCAAAATGATTTTCCTGTGAAGGAATAGAATTTTTGTGCGGCAAACTGCCTTCTTCCATTCCCACTAAAAATACCTTGGGAAATTCTAATCCTTTAGAAGCATGTAGCGTCATTAACTGCACCGCATCATTCTCCTCTGAATTCTGATTTTTTGTAAGCATTTCCCTAATTCCGATTTTATCCACCGCTTCAATAAAACTGAGTTTCTCATCGCTATATTTGCCATTAATGCAGTCAGACATCATATCAGAAAGTTCTTTTACATTTGCCATCCGATATTTAACAGCATCTTTTGACATGATGGTACTTAAATATGTCGAATAATTAAGAAGGTCTGGCAAGGTACTTACTAGTTCTAGATCTTTTTCCGAAACAAGCATCTGTCTTAATTTGGTAATTAGCAATACAAAATCCAAAACCGCCTGCTTCTGTCTTGGGATTAACTGCTTAGTCACATTTTGATTTAAAGCACATTCATAAATTGAGATATCAAGTTGCTTTGCATTATCAAACAGTACTTTAATAGTATTATGCCCTATACCTCTTCTTGGAATATTAATTACGCGCAATAGGGCTACATCATCATAGGGATTGCAGATAAGACGATACCAACAAAGGAAATCTTTAATTTCGGACTGGTTAAAAAAACTGGTTCCGCCGTTTACAAAACATGGAACACCATGTTCTGCAAATTTCTTTTCGTAAAGCTTTGACTGACTGTTAGAACGATAAAGAACTGCTATATCATTCCATTTGCAAGGCTGATTTTCCATATAATAGCCAATAGCCAAAGCGGAAACCATTTCAGCCTCCGCTTCTTCATCTTTGGTCTCAAACACTGTTACCTTGATGGAACTTGCATTATCTGTATACAGTTTTTTGCTGAAAATATGCTGGTTATGAGAAATAAGAGAATTAGCACAATTTAAAATGTGCTGTGTAGAGCGATAGTTCTTTTCCAATTTTATTAGTTTTAAATCAGGGAAATCCTGTGAAAGGATCTTAAGATTTTCCGGTCTGGCACCTCTCCACGAATATATAGACTGATCATCATCACCTACCACCGTAAAATTTTGATTTCTCGAGGTTAAAAATTTTAAAAGCTGGTACTGAGTTTCATTAGTATCCTGATATTCATCAACAAGCACATATTGAAAACGCTCTGCATACTTATTTCTTATTTGTTCATTTTCCCTAAACAACAGAGCTGTTTTAAAAATCAAATCCTCAAAATCTACTGCATTACATGCAGTAAGATAATTACTGTAAATCTTATATATATCCTTATTAAAGCCTTCATCAGTTACACTATCTGCCGACAACAAAGCAGATTTCCAATTACAGATCACACTGAAAACGTCCTGAACTGCTTTTTTTTCGCTCTTAATTTCCAAAAGGGCGGGATAGTCATCCTTGATTATGTCACGAATGACTTTTTCACTATCTCTTTCATCAAAAAGTGAAAAGTTTTTGGTTAACCCTGCTGCTACATACTCTTTTTTTAAAATCTCAAGTCCAAGAGAATGGAATGTAGAAATCGACAATCCACAACTTAACTCCCTGCCAAGTTCGCTACGTACACGTTCCTTCATTTCTTCAGCAGCCTTGTTGGTGAAAGTTAAGGCACATATGTTTTCTGATAAAAAACCATTATCTTTAATTAGTTTGATAATTTTGGCTGTAATCACTCGAGTCTTTCCGGATCCTGCTCCAGCCAGGACCAAACAAGGACCTTGAGTATAATTTACAGCCTCTTGCTGAGCATCATTAAGCAACATATGAAAACAATTACAAAACGTTGTCCACTTTAAAATTCACCTGCCCTATTTCATTCATGTAAACAGGAATATTCTGAACACAGACTCCCTCAATAATATTTTCCACATCATGGTTACATAAGAAAATAACAGTAGACTTGTGCAGAAGGAATTCCGATGACTTTCTAGCGACTGCCAATGCTTCGTACTTACTTAGGACCGTAAGATCGATAAACACACATGCTTTATCAAATCCCTGAATAATAAGAGCATCTAAGATATTAGCAATGTCCTTCTCAGAATCATGAAAATCATAAGTTAACATATGTACGTTATTAAACTTGCCTTCTAAAAAGACCTCTTTATTGTAAGTGTAAAGCTCGTGAGTTAGTGCCAGTTTTTGAAAATTTGTTGCCAGATATAAGCAAGGCTTATTTTCATTATTACTGATAATTTTAGCAACCAACATCCTAAGATATCTTGGATTACCGCTAAGACTATAGGCATTTTCTGAAACATCTAGGGTATATAGATCTTTTTGGGAACTGATGATTTTGAAAGCGCGGTCATCATTGCCTACAGGACAAGGTTGTATGGATAATATTTTTCTTAAATTCTGTAATCTGTCTTGAAGTAACTTTTTATCCTTACATAAGATCTCATTAACATCCTTGTACGGAAAAGAAAGATTGGCAATTTGACATTCATATTTACTGCTACTCATCAGCATTTTTAACTTTTGAGCACTTTCCTTGCCTACCTTATCATTATCAAAACATATATAGAAAACATGTTTTTTTGAGCAGTTTTTCAGGCATTCCATAAATCGCATGATATTGCCAACACCACCTAACGACACGGATGAGTATCCTAATGATTCAAGCGACAAGGTATCAAATTCCCCTTCAGTAATGAATATCGAACCATCGTTGCTATTAAGTGAGTCTTCATTATAAATTCCACACACACCATTTTTAATATAGCGATGTTTATCTTGAACGTCGCAATGAGTTTTTCTAAGACAGTAACCAACGTTAGAGTAAGGAATAACAGCAACACTTTCGTTATTTCCCTTGCCCTCTGCATCAGCAGAAACCCCATCATCAAAACCTAATTTAAATTTAGTAATAATCTCATCCGAAAGACCTCTTAACTTAAAATAATCGGTTCTTCCGGACTGCATAGCGCATTTGCCAATATACAGAGCGAGATCTCTTTTGCTAATATTCTGAAAAGATACGCCATCCTTTTCACCAAAGCGAAGATTTTGGGGCTCATTATTTGAGTTTTGACTTAATGCATCATTGGCACTTTGATTATTCGCAAATCCCTGAAATGAATTTGCCTGATTATTATTCACTGTTGAAAATTGGTTTAATTTATCCTTAACATTGAATGTATGGAGTTTTGCCTCATCAAATGGGGAGAGACTATTGAAATTCTTGCTATATGCTTGCACTGGCTGATTTTTTTCATTTGAAAGCTCTCCTCCAAAAGGTTCAACAGAAATTGGCTTGCCACGATTCTCTACAAATTGAGACCTTGAGAGGTCATTTTGTAAAATGCTGTCCTGCCCGAAAGGAACAAAACCGTTCATATTAGGCTTTGTTGTTTCACGTTCAGCATCTAATTCGAAAATAGGACCTTCTTTCTTTAAGGTATGTATAGTCTGACTGTTTCTAGAATAATTATTTGAATTATCAATTTTATCGAGGATTTCAATGTAACCTATAGGCAATTTACCTATGTAAAGTTCATATGCCTTAGCAAAACGCTGAGAAAAAGTAGCCAGAGAAAAATCCATTCCTATAAGATCAAATATGGTGTAACTGGCATTACAGTGGATACACTTGACAGTTTGTGTTTTAGGATCATAAAACATGGTATCCTGCTGGTTATTATCCACTGGATTAAGACAGACAAACCCATGACTACAGTCTATTCCTTTGGCTTGCAGATAATCAGGTAGTTTACCTAAAAGCAGATTTTTTTTATTTTCAAAATCTTTTTCCATCATATTTATCAGTCTCTCATTAACTTCTAACAATTTTGTTTAAAATCCAGGAAGACATTAGTAGGCCAGAGCATGCGGTAACACACATTGATGCCCCAAACGCAGGTAAATTGTTCTCCAAAAAATCTTGTTTAGATGAATATGTAGGCTTTTCACTAGAAAATGTACATGCTATGTCCAAATCATGTGGTCCCAGACCTAATCCATACTTTTTTTTCAATGTTTGTCTTACCTTTTTTATTAGAGCATCACCCTTTGCACTTAAAATATTGCCAATCTGAAGTTTTGCAGGATCTTTACGTCCACCTGCACCTCCCGCAACTATAAAATCAATTTTTCTTTCGTGAAGATAATTGATGAGGTAAGCCTTAGCCTCAATATCATCAATGCATTCACATACATAACCAGAAATATTTCCAAAATAATTACCAATATTATTTTCGGACAATAAAGTGTGATGAATTGTTATATCAAGTTCGGGATTGAGGCTTAAAAGATGATTTTTCATTACATCTACTTTTGCTAGTCCTTCATTATGAGCATTAGTATGCAATTGACGATTAAGATTAGAAAGCTCTATGTTATCCCCATCAATGAGAACCAGGGAGCCAATGCCCGAACGACAGAGAGATTCAGCACACCACGAACCTACACCACCTATACCTACAACTGTTACCTTTGCGTGTTGCAGTTTCTTAAAACCATCTTCACCATACAGTGCTCTTATGCCCTTAAATGCGATTTCTCTGTCAAAATTCATTTTAAAAAATTAATAATGTCAAATTTTAAATGTTAA
>CACYBT010000051.1 GCA_902772715.1 uncultured Succinivibrio sp. | reverse complement strand
TGAAGAAAGTGTACCCCCAGAAATGGTGACACTGTTGTTAGTGACAGAATCGGCTCCGCTAAAACCACCTACGATATCTACTGAACCATTTGAAGAAAGTTCACCTCCCGAAATGGTGACTATGTTTTCATTGGCAGAACCATTTTTGCTATAACCACAGGATACTCTTATATTATGCTCAGCATTCATACTTCCAGTACTATTCACTATATTACCGTTAGCATTACCGTTTTCTGAATAACCGCCATAAAGAGAGAAGTAACCGGGAAGAGTACTTTGAGTGTTAGTACTGCCTGAGAAATTTAGTTTACTACAGGTAACATCTCCATTTCCTTTTGAATAGCATGCATATAATTCATTTCTAATAGCTTATCAGAGCCAGTATAAGTAAACTTCGAACTTACATTAAAGTTTTTGCCATTAACTGCACCTTCTGCATTAGCATCCGCAATATTGCCATACAGAAATAAACTAGAACTATTTTTTATCTCTTCACTGACTGTACGAGGGTCGTTAGCCCCCATACTTACATAATTTTCACCAGCAATAGTCTCACTTACTGGGTCTGGAAGTTGTTGAATTACCGCTACCGCCCTTGATGAATACAGCATCCCTGAAATAACTGCCGATACTGCAAGGGCCGGAGTGCTAATCCCTTTTCGCTGGTAAGTGCTCATGGTATTTTCAGCGCCATGACATCCTTCATGCAGAGTGATATCACCTTGATTCTGTAAGCACAAGGCATCTTGGTGACTGTAAACTTTTTTCATAATATGTTCCATTAAATGTCAGTTATTACTCAAGCGACATTTTTATAATTCTGAGAAATTCAATAGATTTTTTGTGGATTAGTTACTATTTGTTAGACAAAACTCATATTCTTTAGATGCAGATTATACTCCCGCATTGCCAAAAATTCTGTTCCCTTTCTTTAAAATGTTAAGAAAATACCACCCTACAAAAACTACTAAAGTCAGAAGTTTTGCCATGTTAACTGTGTCAAGGAGCACGGAATAATGCTAAGGCTTATTCATGCTATCTTAAAACGTCTGTATTTAAGTTAATAAAAATGAAGAATACCTGTTCACGTAGATTAACTTCTCGTGTTTTTGAAAAATATTTAAAAATTGGGCTTAAAACGCATTTAGCAGGTATCCTTTGCTTTAAAACATGCTTATTGCATCTCATAGAGCATTGTACTTTAAAAATCTAGTAGTTTTAAAAGAAATGTTTCGGCAAAACAAGGCTTAAGCACAGAAAAATCAACACGGTAAAGAATGTCTAATGCGATCTTTGCAGTAATTGGCCTAGGTATTTAAGCACAGTGATGGCAATAGCATCGTGACTAAGACTTATTGCTGCAATTCAGAATATTAAATCTAGACATATGTAAATAAAAATAACGAGACATGTATTACACTTGTTAAAGCATAATTTTAGACCAATCTTCATTGGCTATGACAACACATCAGATTTTTTTTGGGGAAAAATTGACTGCTCTCTAAAATTTAAAATGTGTTATCACCTACAATTAAACTAGTTTTCCAAAAAGAGATTGAATATGATAGGTCAAAAACAAATTATAGTAATAATTGGTTTGGTATTCGCTATTCTCCTTATCGTTTGCAATCTTAATCATGCTGAAAATAATACTAATATTGTAAAAATGCAGAATCCATTTATCAAAGCCGAAACCCTTGATGTTGCTGCTCAAGGTGCAGGGTTTGCTCTTTTCTGTCCTAAGACATTCAAAGACTATAAAAAAACTCAGATTAGTTTTATCAGAAATAAACTTATTGAAGTTACCTACGGAAATGCGCAAAACTCCATAAATGTCAGAAAATCTAATCAAAAAAAACAAGACATTTCGGGTGATTATAATCATTATGTTGATGTCATATCAAAGGATCTCAACGGACTTACTGTCACCTACAAAGGACATAATGATGAAATCTCTACTGCGATTTTTGCAAATGACGATTACTCTTACTCCATTCATGCTAGAAATCCTCTTACAAAATCTTTAGTTGATAGTCTTATTCTTCAAATAAGATAACGGATTTTAACTGCCGATTTTTTAACATATTTAAGGAAGTATTAGGGAGTTTATATTATGCCAATTAAATCCTTAAAGAATCTTTGTGTATTTTCGATAGTTATTTTATTGCTGTCTAATGTCGGGTGTAGCCATAATGCAGCCACTCTTTCCACTTCCCATGAAAAGATAGAGTTTTCCTCTCAGGCTAAGACATATGATCACCCTCAAAGTGAAAAAATCACGAGTGACAAACCTACCATTGTAATATTAGCCACGGGTGGTACTATTGCCGGCACAGGTGCTCCTGGCAAATCTACAAACTATAATCCAGGACAGTTAAGTGTGGATACGCTTGCCAAGGTGGCAGAACTTAATGATCTTGCCAATATTAAAGGAGAACAGATCTGCAATATTAACTCTGACGATATTACCTCCGAAATCTGGCTTAAAATTGCTAAAAGAATTAACTTGTTATCACAGGATCCTTCAATTTACGGTTTTGTTGTTACCCATGGCACAGATACTTTGGATGAGACCGCTTTTTTCCTAAACCTTAC
>CACYBT010000050.1 GCA_902772715.1 uncultured Succinivibrio sp. | reverse complement strand
TGTTATGCTGCCGCACAGGAGGCCACCGCACAGATAATCAACAAGAATTATGCCGAAGAATTCGTAGGAAAACACTATAAAAAAATCTATGGCATCGGTGTTGGTTTTGCCAGAAAATCCTGCAAGATTATCTCTCTTGGCAATCTTGCCAAACCTTCAGAACAATAGTCAGTTTTTGCAGAAAAATAAGGTTCATGTTTAGAAAATTTAAAGCAGAGCGTAATGTCCTTAATTTTTGTCTTCATTAGAGGCTGTGATGTGAATAGTAACCCCCAAATAATCTAATATTTACTCAAAAATTGATTTTTATGCTATATTTGGACGAATACAAGCCAAAACTATTATGCCAAAACCTTTTTAAATCATGATGAAAAAAATAATGTTTACGCTTCTTTGTGTGCTAACTGTCATCCTCGCCTCCGGTCTTTATTTTATCAACACTCCACAGTTTGGAAGAGCGCCAAAGGGGCAGCGGCTTGAGCGCATCATGAAATCACCAAATTTTAAGGATGGGGTTTTTATAAACAGGGAGCCTATTGTCAATCATCTTGAAGACAGTTTTCTCGTCAGTTTCTATAAGTTCATCTTTGAAAAAAAAGCAGATCTGCGTCCTCAGGACAGTATACCTCACATCAAAACAGACCTTAAAACTCTGCCAAAAGATCGCGATCTGCTGGTTCTGCTCGGTCACTCCTCCTTTTTGCTGCAGCTCTCAGGACATCGTTTCCTTGTCGATCCAGTGCTGAACGGACATGTCTCTCCCCTGTCCTTTCTCATGACCGCCTTCCCTGGAAGCAACCCTTTTTCAATTAAAGATCTGCCCGATGATCTCGATACCATCCTCTTATCCCACGATCACTGGGATCATCTTGAATACTCCACAAGCACAGCCTTAAAAGATCGAATAAAACACGTTATAACTGGGCTTGGCAACGGTGAATACTACGAGATGTGGGGATATGATGTCAAAAAAATCCATGAACTCGATTATGGCGAGGAAATCAGTATAGCGCCAAACATTAAAATTACCTTAACTCCGGCAAGACATTTCTCCGGCAGATTTTTAAAGGAAAATCCAACTGAACCTGGCTCTTTTGTTATTACCACCGACAGAATAAAGTTCTTCTACAGCGGTGACAGCGGTTATGGCAGACACTTTAGGGAGATTGGTCAAAAATACGGTCCTTTTGACTTTGCGGTCATGGAAGATGGTCAGTACGATCTGCAGTGGCATAATGTCCATATGCTGCCAGAGGAAGTCATCACCGCCGCACAGGACATAGAGGCCAAAGCCATTCTTCCGGTACACAACAGTAAATTCGTCCTTGCAAACCATAAGTGGGATGACCCTTTGGAAAGCCTCTTAAAACTTTCAGATAAATTTACAGGGAAAATAGTCACTCCCCTTATCGGCGAGGTGGTATATCTTGATGCGCTGCCTTTGACCAATCCCTGGTGGCGCAAAGTTAAATGAGGGGAAAAGTATGATGAAGTGTTTTTTCATAGTCTTAAATCCGCGCGCAGTTTTATGAAAATCCTTATGCATTCTGTGTTTTTTCAAGGACGGCTACAGTAAATCCAAAAGGTATTTAAAGGCACACAGCACAATTAACATCAGCACATTAACCAGGGTAAAAATCCACAGATAACGGGTGACACTCTGTCTTGTCAGTTGCATATACGCCTTAAAGGAGATAAGGCTTGCCATGGAGGCGATTAAAGTACCAAGACCGCCGATGCTTACTCCTAAAAGCAAATTTCTGTAATCGGCAGTAAAACCTGAGAGCATTACCGCTGCAGGAACATTACTAATCAGCTGACAGGTGGCAACCGTGGTTAAAAAGACATCACTTTCAATAATCGAGCGTGGCCAGGTATGCATGATTTCAAAGCGACCTAAACCGCCAACCAGAAGGAACAGCAGCACAAAGAGCCCCAACAGTTTGAAATCTACCTTCAAAAGTACCCTGCCCTTAAGAAAACTCAGAAAAAAGACCACCACCAAAATGAGCGTCGACGCTGAAATTACTCTTAGCACACACAGAATGCACATGACAAAGAGAAACGAGAGCAAGAGTAGCACTCTTCGTGAGAGATGATTAAATTTAATTTCCGGCATGATGACTTCATGTTCATCAAATACCAGCGTAAAAAAATAAATAATAATGCCGCATAACAAGGTCACGGGGAAAGTTATGGCCAGAAAATCCAGAAGATTAAGATGAAAATGCTCGTACAAAAACAGGTTCTGGGGATTGCCAAGCGGCGTCAGCATCGAGCCCATGTTAGCCGCTACAGTCTCAAGGCTCACTACCCAGATTAGCTCTCGATACAGTCCGCATCTTAACAGCACTTCGATGGCAAGCGGCACAAAGATTATGAGTGCCACATCGTTGGTGATGAACATGGAGGAGAAAAAACAGATAAAAACAAAGAAGCGACCGATGGTTCTTGGGGTTGTTGCCTTCGGTAACAGACTTTTCCAGAATCTGTCCAAAAGTCCATACTCACGCAGTCCTGCCACCACTGCCATAAGACAGAAAAGTTTAATCAGCAAAGGAAGATTAACGCAGGAATAGTAATACTCTATATCAAAGGGCGCAAAAAAAAGGACAACCGCAGTTAAGATGGCGGTAATCACAAAATCAAGATTTCTTTTGATGAGATCCATAATATTCAAGATGACACTCCTACGACTAAAGTCATGGGAGCCCTGTTTTAAAGATTACAGCATGGCGAGGCTTCGTCTTACACCATATTTGGGAGAATTGCACCTTCCGCTTTTTGCACAGGCCTAAATTCCCGTATGTCCTACCGTATTTGTCAGTATTTATGGTGGCTGACAGATCTTTATTCAGGATTTTCACACTGACATTCAGATCTCTGTCATGCTGTGCTGACAGCATGATTGACACCGAGGGTTTTCTCGCCCGCATTAGTTATAAAAAACGCTGTATTTATACACCTCCACCAAGGACACGTAAAGAGGATCACAAAAATAAATTTAACGATCTAATCTTGGTGCATTTTACGCCCCGCAGTCAAAAAAAAGTGAATATTTTTGAGCAGAAAAAATCCGCTATTTTTCAAGTACTGCTTCAAAAGCAGCATTTTTTAAGGATCACCCTGCAGTACACCACCTCCACGTCTTAACTTAAAACATTCAGGGGGCTCCCCCCATACTTTTTAATTCCCTGATAAAACATGACTGCAGCGTATTTAAATAACTGAATTTTTTCCAGCCGATATAAGTATTAGATTTAAGAGTGGGTTCTAAGGGAATAAACCTTAAGTTGGTTCCGTTGGTGTTTACAAGTCTGTTTAAGGTTAATACCGAACCTAAGCCTTCTTCACAGAAAAGGGCCGCATTGTGCACCAGATTATATTCTCCCACAATCCTAAGTTCCTGGTAACTGTAGCCAAGCCAAGGCTCAAAGGTATGCTGCACTCCGTTCTGAGAGGAAACCATAAGCGGGAGACCTCTTAATATCTTTGGACTAATCTTAGTGATAGTCAGAGGAAAGGTACGGTTGTTTACAAGGAGCCCCCATGAGTCCTGATAATCAAGTTTAAAATAGTCATAGCGGCTCAAATCAACTGTGCCGATAAAAACACCAAAGTCAATGACTCCGCGTTCGATTTTTTCATGCACATTCTCGGCGTCAGCACTTACAAGCTGCACACTGACATGCGGATGCTCCTTACAGATATTAGCGATCACCTGCCCTATACTGCGCATGACATCAGACTCGCCGCAGCCTATGACAATCTTGCCCCGCATATCATCATTGGAGCCCTTGACCTCAGTGCGTGTTCTCTCGCATAAATCGAGGATCTCCTCTGCCCGTCTCTTCAATCTTAAGCCGCGTGGGGTTAGAGACATATGATTGCCGCGATGCCCGCGAATAAAGAGGATGCCACCTAGCTCCTCCTCAAGACTGATTAACTGCCTTGAAAGAGTGGGCTGCGTAACATGCAGTGATTGTGCGGCTTTTACAATATTCTCCTCTCTTACCACCGCCATAAAATAGCGTAATACTCTCAAATCCATAAACCCGCTCCTCAATCCTAGACGGAATTTATTATATGCTTTTTTAGCATATTTATATATACAATATAAGTATTTTACATATAAAAAAAGATCAACTATGCTCATAGAGGATAGCAACAAAAATCATTAAGGAGTGACAGCGTGCAGAGCAGAAAAAAGATCCTAAGGACGGTGCTTACCCTTGCCCTGACTCTATCTTCTCTTTTTGTGAATGCCTACGGGGGAGAATCTTCTTTGAAACTTAAGATTATGGGAAGAGTATGCGAGGTTAAGACTGCGGATAACCGCGCTACTATAGAACTTATAAATAAACTGCCAATGACAGTTAGCATGCAGGAATTAAACGGTAATGAAAAGCACGGAGAACTAGACTCTCCCCTGCCAGTCGATGCTATGAAGCCTCATACCATACATAAAGGCGATGTGCTTTTGTGGGGCTCCACCACCCTGGTTCTTTTCTATAAGACCTTTCTTAGCAACTACAGTTATACGCCTATTGGCAGACTTGAAGATCCTTCCTGTCTTGACGCAATTGCAAATAAAGAAACCATCAGTGTAGAAGTTTTACCTTAGGTGATACTTTATGCCAAAATTTAAATCAAAGTTAATGTATGCCTGCGCAGGGCTTACGGTCCTAGGACTTTTATGTTCTAATCAGGTTTATGCCCTCGATACTTCAAAAGGAGATTACACATTGGAATTAACAACAGCATGGGATAAGGTCTTTCCCCAAAGTGATAAAGTCAATCACCGTAAAATCACCTTTCATAACCGCTACGGCATTACGCTGGCAGCCGATCTCTATGAGCCCAAAAATGCCAAGGGTAAACTTCCAGCCCTAGCCGTATGCGGGCCTTTTGGTGCCGTAAAAGAACAGTCGTCAGGACTGTATGCCCAGATTATGGCAGAACGCGGTTATCTTACCATCGCCTTTGATCCCTCCTTTACCGGCGAATCAGGAGGAAATGTGCGTGATGTAGCATCTCCTGACATCAATACCGAGGATTTTTCGGCCGCTGTGGATTTTCTGTCGGTACAGGAGAATGTTGATCCAGAGCGTATCGGTATCATCGGCATCTGCGGCTTTGGCGGCATGGCCATCAACGCCGCCGCTATGGATACCCGCATCAAGGCAACCGTAGCCTCCACCATGTATGATATGACCAGAGTCATTGCCAACGGCTATAATGACAAAAATACTGTAGAAGATCGCAGACTTAATCGTGAACAGTTGAACGCCCAGCGCACTTTAGACTATAAGAACGGCAC
>CACYBT010000049.1 GCA_902772715.1 uncultured Succinivibrio sp. | reverse complement strand
CTGTGAAGACGATATTTCATCCTTTGCAGACTCCTGCAGCGTGTTCTTAAGCAGGATTATGAACAATCAGGTTCTAGGCCACATGAATGAAATGGCCCTGAATTTGGCGCTTTATGCCAAATTAGAGAGCATGGAGATTGTCAACACCTACGTTAAGATGCAGCAGTCAGTGCAGGTACCAAAAGAAGGAGAACGTTTTCCTGACTTGGTCATCACCGTAAACAAGTCTCTGCCTGATGAGTGTATCTATCTAATCGAGTTAAAGTATATGACTAAAAAAGAGGCGTCAGACAAGAGTCATGACAGTACCCTCAAGAGACTGGTTACCAAGGCACAAGAAGAGCTTGCAGGCTATAAATCAGCAATAGACTTTAAAGGAAAGCATGTCAAAGCCTATGCGATGGTGTTTGTTGGCCCCGACTGTGTATACTGTCGGCAGCAATAGTCTAAATTTAGCTGTTCTGTTGGTGAAATTTGCCATTGAAGATTTTTTCTTTTGGAAGTTATAGATTACGGTGTATAACCCACGTGCCTGCCATTTTTGGAGCTGTCAGTTTCATCTAAACTTTCAGTCTCTTCTGGGGGTTGAAAAATTCCACTGATGTGCACATATCAAACTTCCAAACTGCAGTATTGATGGAAATCAGAGTAGACTCAGCGAATTTGAGACCATGATGAGAATATAAAAATCCCGCTGCAGTAGCGGGATACGTGACAATTAATTAGTGAAACGGTTAAACCTCGAGAAGTTCACTGTGCAGGGCGTTTAAGGCCACCGAAGTGTCACCAGAACTTAACAGGAAGCAGAGATTATGTCGGGAAGCGCCATAGCAGATCATGCGAATGGAATAATCCTTGAGGGACTCAAAGGCTTTGGTAATGACGCCTGCATTCTGGGACATATTGTTACCGATAATGGCAATTAAAGGAAGATTGGTTTCAACATGTACATCACAGAACTGACGCAGTTCATTGAGCATATTCTCTGAAAGCGTAACGTTACCTGAGGTGCTGGTACCACCATCAATTGTTACGGCAATGGAGATCTCAGAAGTGGAAACCAGATCAATTGAATGATTATACTTGGCAAAGACCGCAAAGACATTGGCTAAAAAGCCTGTAGCACCAACCATGACTGGGGAGGTCAGTACAATCAGTGTCTGATTCTTTCTTAAGGCCAGAGCACGGAAATTTGGCTCTGTAGTTGTAGTTTCCTTAACCCAGGTGCCACCTTTTTCAGGTTCCTTGGATGAACCTACAAAAATAGGGATCTTCTTTTTTACGGCAGGTAGCATGGTTGATGGATGTAGAATTTTGGCACCAAAGTTGGCCATTTCTGCAGCCTCGATATAGGAAAGTTCCGCAATCGGTCTGGCATTCTTGACCACGCGCGGATCTGTAGTATAGACACCTGGGACATCGGTCCAGATTGAAATCGTGGCGGCGTCTAAGGCCTCTCCTATGAGAGCGGCTGAGTAGTCAGAACCACCTCGACCCAGGGTTGTAGTTTCACCAAGGATATTGGAGCCAATAAAACCCTGGGTAATGATAATCTCATCTTCGTTAAGTAAAGGCATGAGGTTGTCACGGGCGAGTACCCGAATTTCATCAGGCAGAGGCTTGGCCTTACTGAATTTAGAATCGGTGCGCATGATAGTGCGTACGTCAAACCATCTTGCCTTAGTGCCAAAATGTTTAAAGAGGGCAACAAAGAGATAGGATGACATTAACTCACCATGGGATACCAAAGTGTCGGTCAGCTGATCTGAAGAGCCTTTGTTAGCAAGAAGAGTCTCCTTACGGATGGCGCTGAGGTGGCTTTCAATATGTTCACTAAGTTGTTCTTTATCATCAAGATTGTCTATGATTTCTTTGTGAATACCGCGTAGTTTATCAATGATCTCGTCAATTTTTTTGTCATCACACTGCCCTGAGGAAAGTTCCACCAGCATATTAGTTACACCAGCGCAGGCGCTGACTACTACAACCTTGGTGTTACTGTTGCCAATTACTACCTTGTAGGATGACTGCATTGCCTCAAAGTTTCCAACAGAGGTTCCACCAAATTTTGCAATATCTAAATTTTCCATAATGTTAATGATTTCCGGTTTGAATGCAAAAATGTAATTTTTTTCTAATAAAATATTGGCACTAAAGAGCCACTTTTAACAGAATACTGCTATCTTAGTTTATACTTTGGCGCATTGGCAATGAGAATATACAATTTCTCTAAAATGGTGCATAATGGCATTTCTATTGTGGATGAGAGCATATTAAAGACTCTTTTTTCTTCTGAAAAGTATTCTGGATTTCGCTGTGACTAATAAAGAATTGTTTTTGTTGGGAGTAAAACATTCCATTCCCATTTGTTTGGGTTATCTTTCTGTAGGTACAGCCTACGCGGTGATGGCCTTGCAGGCAGGTTATACTTCATTTGAGACTATCATTATGTCGGTGCTCTGCTATAGCGGATCGGGGCAGTTTTTCAACGTTACCATGTCGCGTGAACATGCAGGATTATTTGCTATTGGACTTGGTATCCTGCTGCTTAATTTTCGTTATTTCATCATGAGTGCCTGTGTTTTTGTGCGTTTAAAAACTCTTTCCACACCGCTGCGCTTTATTTTTGCTCATTTTATAACTGATGAGCCCTTTGCGATTTTTTCTACGGCAAGACAGGAATATCTGCGCCTTTCCTATTTTTTTGGACTGGTGATTTTTTCCTGGTTTTCTTGGATCATGGGAGCGGTAATTGGTGTTGTGGCTTCTGATTATCTGCCTGACTCACTCATTGCGGCGATGAATGTGGCTTTATATGCTCTTTTCATAGCCATTGTGGTTCCGGCCTGTATGAAAAACTCCATGCTGCTTGTGATTGTGACTGTGGCTGCGGTGCTCAATATTGTGCTATCGCGCTTTTTTGATGCCTGTACCGCTATCCTCATTAGCATTGTGGTGTGCTCTCTTATCGGCGCCCATTTCCTGGAAGGACACGATATCGGTGGATCAAAAGAGGATAAGTTAGAAGAAGAGGCCCTCAAGATGCAAAGAAAGCATCATGATTCCGAACATGAGGAGCGTTAACATGGATAGTCGCTATTTTCTGTATGTCATTGTAGTTTCATTTGCTGTATCTTATGCCATAAGAGTGATCCCGGCACTTTTTATTTCCAAATTAGCTCTTTCTAAATACTGGCAGCGTGTTTTAGACCTAGTACCGTATGTGGCGCTCACAGCACTAGTATTTCCCGGTATTTTCTACTGTGTGGAGAATAATCAGTATGCAGGTTATATTGGGGCTATAGCCGCAATTATTGCGGCATTATGCCGACTTTCTCTGTCTTTGGTGGTGCTTGTGGCAGTGCTTGCAGTCTATGGTGCGGTGGTGTCATTGTGAATAAGTGAAGAAATTTCGAGAAAAGTAACTAGTTCTCACAAAATTCAACTCAATACCATCATTAGAATCTTGTGAAGAAATTCATTGACGTTTTAAGGCAGAGGAGAAGGGCTATTTGTCTTTTTTGAAATCCACATCGTTATGAGAACTGTGCTCTATTGAGTTTAAAATTTAGTGCTGCAGGTTTAACTTCCAAATTTATGAAAATGTCGCTTAGATTATGACTGACATTTTTATGGAGAATATGATGCAAAATTTTTATAACCGCAAAGAACTTTTAGTCTTGGAAAATCCAAAGGATGTCATCTTTACCAGAAGATGTCATGGCGCTGAAAATACCATGAGCACTTACCAACGAAAAGGGATTAGCACTCTGGCCCTTACAGTATCGGCAGTTATTTCCGGGATGCTGTATCCATCAGGGGCGGTGGCGGAAATTAAACCACTTACACCGCAGACATCAATGCCTATTAATGGTGAATATTATGTAAGTATGGGAGCTAACGACCCTCGTACCGTCAGTGAAGAGATAAAATCTAATGCTAATTTATCTCTGTATGGCAATATTGCGGATGATAATGCAGAAGGTGCAGTTAACAACAAAACCTTTATTATAGGTTCGACGTTTACTTATGGTGGGAGTTCTGGTAATGATAAATTAATTTTATTATATGCAGGCTATTCAAAAGGAAGTGGAGCTGTTACTGGTAACACCTTAAATTTTTCAGGCAGCATTGATCCTGAACATAAGCCTGATGATTTCTTTCTTTATGGTGGTTATAGCATTTTCAATTCTGCCAATAAAAACAGCGTCACCATTTCTAGGGGTGAACTTTTAGTTGATGATGATATGATTGTATACGGTGGTTGGAGCAATTACGGTTCTGCCAATGAAAACGAAGTCACCATTTCGGGAGGTGAACTTTAAGCTCATGATCTTGTAAATGTATACGGCGGTTATAGCGCTTTCGGTTCAGCCAATGAAAACAAAGTCACCATTTCGGGAGGTGAACTTTCCAATTCATTTGATTATTCAATAAATGTATACGGTGGTTATAGCAATTCCGGTTCAGCCAATGAAAACAAAGTCACCATTTCTGGGTGAACACTTTCTTCAGCTAATAGTTCAGTATTTGTATACGGTGGTTTTGGCGTAGGCGATTCTGCCACTAATAATGTCACCATTTCTGGGGGTACATTTAACGGTGATGTTAATGTTTATGGTGGAAAAGGAAAGACATCTGCCAGTGACAATAGGATATATGTTGCCGGAAATGTCAATTTAGACAAAGCTGAACTTTATGGTGGTTTTAAATATAGCGGTTCAAGTACTCCAACTATCACAGGCAACATGCTGATTTTTGGTTATGATAACAAGGCATGGACACCAAGTAATTATACTATCAACGGTGTAAACAACTTCTCCTCCATCCGCTTTG
>CACYBT010000048.1 GCA_902772715.1 uncultured Succinivibrio sp. | reverse complement strand
GTAGACCATATGGGACAGGAGTTTCGTTCAATTAGTGAAATGTGCAGACACTATGGACTAATCTCCACTACTTTTTACTCCAGATTAAGAAAAAAGTGGGATCTTGAGAGAGTGCTTACTGAACCTGTAAAAAAGAGGAATAGGTGAAGAATTATGAATATTAAGGTGTATAAAAAATGAAATTATTTGAGTTACTGAGTGCAATCTCTTTCCCTACCTCAGGGAAGGCAGAAATAAGGATTGTATCAAAAGATGGAGAGCGTCTGCGATCTTATGATCTCAGTTATGACAGTTTTGATAAACCTCCATATATCACAAGTTATCATTCATGCGATGTACTGGATATCACTCCAATCACCACGATTATCAATCCTCCTGTAGAAGAATTGGGAGCTCCAATGCCTTACTTTATTCTGCAGATTAGGATTGATGAACAGTCTGCAGTTAAAGGAAATGATGCAGCCCTTCAGTTAGGCATAACACCGGACATGGCGAGACTATATAAAGAAGTGCTCGCTAAGAATGGGATTAGGATGCAGACAGTAGTGGCCATTGAAGAATTATCCGAACTTCTAAAGGAACTTACGAAGTTTTTACGTAAAAACAGAAGTTATAACCGTAATCAGAACATCGCTGAAGAAATTGCCGATGTCATTATCATGTGCCAGCAGTTGACACTGTTTATTCCAAAAATAACTCCTGAGCTCGTATTAGATCACCAAGTTTTCAAACTCAATAGACTGTTAGCAAGATTAAAGGATCCATCATGTACATAAAAAAAGAAATTTCAATACCATCATATAAGTTTCACCTGGGATCGGAGAAATCTGTTGAGAAGTTCCGCAAGGATATTGGCGTGCCTTCATATGAGAAAACAGAGCGCTTTTATTGGCCAACATTTCTTTCGGTTGCGTTTAATTTTGGTGACGATGAGCCTCTTATCAGACTAAATCTTAACGCATGGAAAACACTCGGACATTTTATGGATGATTGTCAGTTAAATCCCAACGCTATTGCAGAGTATGAGCAACTTGTTGGCGGCAGGTATGGCTCTGTAAAAAAAGAAAAAAAGGATAAAACTGATATCACTGATAACACTGATACCACTTATAGCACCGCCAGTACCACTCAGGAAACATCTGAGGCTAAAGAAATTAACAGTACTGTTGAAATGCCAAAAGAAAACACTGGCGACGAAATTGTAGCAACTTCAGACAATGGGACAAAGTCTGATGATGAGATTAATGCACCCGTTCCTGCTCCTGCTTATGACCCTGCAGTAGAACAGGAACCATTACAGGAGAGTTCTCACTATTCTTATCAGGAAGAGTTGACTCCATCTGGTGAAAAAGTAACTTCTGATAAGGAAGAATCTAATGGGAAAGATTCTGACGAAGAAGATATAACCTCGGATGAACTCGAAAAAATCCCCTTAATACATCCCCGTGCTCTTGGGAGATTAGAAGAGGTCGGTAATAAAACATTAGACAGTTACATCATGGCTGATGTCATAAAAGATAGAAGAACTTTGTCATTTAGTTTTGTGGATGTGTGTTCTCAATGCGGTTTTCTACTGGGAATTGGACTTTTATATGCCTATATCTATACCAGCAGAGGACACAATCAGCAGGATTTAGTTTCTGCAAAGGTTTTTCTTGAGGAGTGGGTGAATAGAGAGAATCTTGCTGAAGAAAGACCAATATTTTCTCCATCATTTGACATGCATACTCTCAACACCTATTCACTGCCTTTTCAACTGTTTAAGGATCTGCCATTCCTTGAAAAGTGGAAGACAGATAATACACCTCTACAGAATGTTCAGGGAGTTATTTCATGGATCAATGATGTTCTAAAAAATGGTTATAAAGCAAATCTCAGGTATGAGGTATAGCCTTGTGTACTCTTCCTCTTTTGAACAGTAGGTAAAACATATGAGTTCTGGTTTAAAAAGGTTGCGTGACGTCATCATTGGGACTGTCATTGGACTGGCATGTATTTATTTTATTTTTTTCTTTGTGGAGAACTATCTATGAGCGACTTAACAACTCTTAAAAAAGCATTACTGGCAGAGTTAGATAAACTTCAGGATCAAACATCGTGGACAGATCCCAATGGCGAGGTAAATAAGGATAAGGCCGAGTTTTGCTGTAGACGTGCTGATTCAATAAGTAAGTTAGCCGGACAGTATACCGAAATAAACAGGCTACAGCTTGAAACTGCCAGAATGGCATATGAGGCCGGATTTAACTTTGACATAAGAAGTCTGCTCGGTCTGCCAAATGAGAAACGCGGTCTGCCAAATGAAAAAATGGACTAAAGAAATTTTGGACTACATCCGCGCGCGGACACCTCTTCCAGAGCATGGATATACTGGTATTCAGATGATGGTTGACGAAATAAATAAGGTCTTTGGTACCAGATTCACCAGAAACGCACTGGCGGGCGCGATATACGAAAATGGCATTAAGCTCGGCTTTTTTAAGTCAAGGCCCCCTAGTACTAGGACTAAACCTGTTGGTTCTTTTTCTCAGAAAAAAGGCTACGTGAGGATCAAAGTGGCGGAGCCTAATCACTGGATGCAGTATCAGAGGTACATATGGGAAAAGCATCACCCAGGTCAGAGTGCCGAGGGCAAAATTGTAATGTTTTTAGACAGTAATACCCGCAATTTT
>CACYBT010000047.1 GCA_902772715.1 uncultured Succinivibrio sp. | reverse complement strand
ACATAGAAAATCAGGGCCAACATAAAACCGCCCCATAAAGGGGCGTGGCTTCAACCGAATTAAGTAATGTGAAATTCTCAAAATTAGGCTACATGATTGTTCTTGTCTTTACACTTTTCTTTTGTCGTATCTGAAATTTTCAGAAGCCTTGTCACTTTTATCCATATTCTCAAGCACACCTTCAGATGGTTTAAAACCATTATGTATGGATTCAATGGATTTGATAATGGTAGAGGAGAGTATATCCGGATCAAATTTGGCGATAAAACCATTGGCTCCGGCACGTTTTAACATGCTCTCATTAAAAACTCCGGATATGGAAGTGTGCAGAATCACATATAGATCTTTTAATATTGGATCTTTACGGATGGCTGCTGATAGTGAGTAACCGTCAAGACGGGGCATTTCCACATCGGAGATTAGCAGTTCAATCTCATCTAATCTGTTTTCATTCTGGAATTGTTTTATAATTTCAAGAGCCTGCATGCCGTCATGAGCCTCAATAGCCTCAAGTCCAAGACTTTTGACGGTGTTGACGGTCTGCTTAAGAGCAATCTTTGAATCATCAGCGACGATGAGCTTGGCATTAGGCTTGATAATTTGCTGCAGATAGGATTTGAGATCATCGGTTTGCTCCTGAATAACCTTCTTAATCGGGGAAATCTCCGAAAGAATCTTCTCAACGTCAATTATTTCCACAAGTTCATTTTGGTATTCGGTTACAGCCACAAGATAGGATTTGGTTCCAATTCCCTTAGGGGCTGGCTTTATGCGGTCCCAGGAAAAGTCCACAATGCGTTCTACTTTGTTGACTACAAATCCTTGAATAGACTTATTATATTCAGTCATGAGTAGTAACTGTTTGTCTAGATTCAGTGTCCTAGGTCCGCCCATGGAAAGACTTAAATCAATTACTGAGGAGGTGATGCCACGTGAGTCGATGACACCAATTACGGAAGAGTGCAGTTTTGGCAGAACTGTAATATGGGGACAGTGTACTATTTCTAAAATCTTAAATACATTGAGGCCATAAAGCTGTGGATTGTTAGGTAGCCTAAAAAGCAGCATCTCCATGCGGTTCTGGCCGACAATTCCGGTTTTCTGTTCAATAGTATCAATAAGACCAGCCATGTTTTTTATCCTGTAAGTTAATCTATTTTCTTCTATTTTACACTATTAAAGATAGTTTGTATGGTTCATGGCATAAATTCTCAAAAGAATAATTTAAAGACGATTTGATAACGGACAGTAATGTGAAGAAGCCTGCATGAATATAATATGCAGCGGTGAGGATGCTCCTGTAAAACATATATTCATTTTGACCCGCTGCAAGACGCTCCCATGAGTTAGTCTGCTAAATACTGCGTTGTTTTAACAGAAAGTCTTGGTTTCTATAGGTTAGACTTGTTTACACCAAAGATGAGGGATTATATAAACATCTCCCTTAAAAGGGAGATGTCAGAGCGGATTACACCTTTTTAAAATCCTCAGGGAGAGCGGTTATTTTATTAGCAGCGGCAGTGAGTACTACATCCGAAGAACTGTTGAGCGCTGTTTCAAAGGAGTCCTGTACGACACCGATGATAAAACCGATACCAACTACCTGCATGGCAATGTCATTGGAAATATTGAAGAATGAGCATGCCAGAGGTATGAGCATGAGGGATCCGCCGGCAATACCTGAGGTGCCACAGGCACAGATGACCGAAACTACACACAAAAGCAGTGCTGTACCGAAACTGACATCAATATGGAGAGTATTGACAGCAGCCATGGTCATAATCACGATGGTGACGGCAGCACCTGACATGTTAATGGTGCAGCCCAAAGGTATGGAGATTGAGTAGGACTCCTGTGGTATCTTAAGGCGCTGACACAGTTCAAGATTTACCGGAATATTGGCGGCCGAGGAACGGGTGAAAAAGGCAGTTATACCAGACTGGGTAATGGCTGTGAAAACTAAAGGATAAGGATTTTTATGGGTGGTGAGGAACACCAAAAGTGGGTTGATGAGAAACGCAATAATTAGCATGGTAATTACGAGGATCATCACTACATGCAGATAATTTAAGAGACTTGCAAACCCACCTTGTTGTGTACATGAGGTATAGACTAGACCTAATACTCCTAATGGAGCGAATTTGATGACATATCTGACCACGCCACTGACAATTCTTGCAAAATCATCCAAAACTTTCTTGGTGGCGGTTTCCGCCTGTTTAAAAAGTAAACCAAAGAGTACGCCCCACAGGAGAATAGCAAGATAGTTTCCATTAATAATGGCGCTTACGGGGTTGTCTACTGCTTTTTTGATACAGGATACCAACACTGCTGATACATTCTCAGGAGCACTGGCTTCGGCTTGATTTGCCAGCATACTGAAGGTGCTAGGGAAGGCAAAAGCCATCACTAAGGCTGTGGTAGCGGAAAGACACATGGCAATGACATAGAGTGCGAGAATTGGTTTTAGTTTGGCATCAGTATTGGTATTGTGTCTGGCGATAGACGCCGAAACCAGTACAAAAACTAATAATGGCGCAATAGCCTTTAGGCCTGAGACAAAAAGATCGCCCAACATGCTTATGTACACCTGTCCTTCCGGAATAACTAGGGCAAGTATAATTCCTACAAGCATACCGATGATGACCTGAAGAATAAAGGGAATACCAGAAATTTTGCTGAATATTCCGTTTTTAATATTATCAGATTGCATATTTCCTCCTAAAACTGTGACTAAATTATATTCTATTTTTGTATTTTTATCTAATTTAACAACCGGATTGAGATTACAAGCAGGGCTTTTGGTGAGGTGATGAATTTGCAAAAAGAATTTTGAAGTGTAGGTTAAAAATGATTAAAATCAAATTGTTTATAATATTAAGGAGGTTATTTACTTTAATGTTTTGGGATAGACCAAATAGCTTTCCCGACTTATTTTATCGTAATTAGCACCTATCACAGATCTTTCAAAATAGATTTTGACTATTGGGTACAAATGTTTTCTGTGGCAAGAGCGGATCTTGGATAAACCTATATATTGCTTAAGCAAGAAGAGGATGTCAAATATAAGATATGCAGAAAAAAGGGTCATAGCAAACAGGACTATGACCGTACAAGGAGTTTTTTTTAATATTGAAAAAAAGTTTAAAAAATTAACTCTTCAGGCAGCACCGGCATAGCACCTTTTTGTGTGCATACATATGCGGCAATTTTTACCGCCCTTTCATGAGCAATTTTGAGACTTTCACCTAGTAACAGACGGGATACCAGCGTGGCAGTAAAAGAGTCACCGGCACCGACACTGTCAATCACTTCAACTTTAGGCGTTTTTTTAACCGAAATTTCAGAGTTGAGAAAAACGGTACTCTGTAATGCGCCTTCAGTAAAAATAAAACAGAAAATATTCCGGCTTTGCAGATAGTCATTAAAAGCCTCGCAGGTTCTGGTTTTAATTCCCAGAAGATTGCAAAGAATAGGCAGTTCATCCTCGTTGCATTTAAATATCTCGGTTCGTTTTAGAGATTCCTCTATAATTTCCTTTGAATAGTACTCACGACGCAGGTTGACATCGAATACTCTTATGGAATTCTTTTTCATATTATCGAGAATTGACATAATTGTTGATCTTGAGGTAGTGCCTCTTTGGGCCAGAGAGCCAAAACAGGCAACATCAAGTTTTTTTGCTACATTTAGCAAGGTCTCATTCCAAGGAATGTTGTCATAGGCGGTATCTTCTAAAAAGGTATAGGATGGGATACCATCTGCATCCAGACTGACATTGACAGCACCGGTCTCTTTGTCTGAATCTAAAAGTAGTGCCGGCAGGAAGTTTGAAGCCAGAATATCACGGGCTAAAAAGCCTAATTTGTCATGACCTACAGCACTTATGGCCATGGCATCAAGACCGTTTTGCATGCAATGAAAAGCAAAGTTGGCTGGGGCACCTCCAATTTTGGGACCAGAGGTGAAGACATCAAACAGTACTTCTCCAATCCCGGCACATTTTATTTTTTTATGGTCAAATGTACTAAAATCAAGCATAATTTTCTCCTTAAAGTTTTAAAGTTAATGTTCTAAATAGTTCTGGGTGATGCTGTTGAGGCTCTTTTCAGGAGCATAGACTCAAGACACACTACTTCGTTTGTGTGTTGATTATTCTCGATGTTTACCATAAGCATGGCAGCAGCACGGTTACCCATTTCATCCACTGGCTGGCGTAGTGCTGTGATAGGAGTAGGGTAGAAACGGCACCAGTCAGAATCACCATAGGATATGACTGATATTTCCTCTGGTACTTTTATCCCTTTGAGATTCAGTGCATAGAGAATTCCTGCGGTGATCGCATTATTGGCGCCGATAATTGCGGTTGGGCGTGTACCTTTGGGTGTTAAGAGCATTAAATTAGTCTGTTCAAATGCACCTAAAAATAGCTCTTCATAACCTGAGGCATAAATCTCACTGATCCCTACTTCAATATTGTTTTTGTGAGTTTCCACAAAATTCTCGACACCTTTGCATCTTTCATTGAAGGTGTAGATTTTGCGCAGTCCTGTGATAAAGAAGATTTTTTTATGCCCAAGTTCCGCAAGATGTTTAAGTGCCAGATGCACGCCCTTGATGTTATCCTCAATGACACTGGCAATGTTGTTTTGTGATGGTTTTCTGTCTATGAGAACTATGGGTTTTGATGGTTTAAAATTCTCAATATTCTGCATAAAACCTTTGCTTGGCATAATGATTAGTCCTGCCAGTTCCATTGACAAATACTGTTTGAGAATTTTTCTTTCAAGATCTGTGCGTTCGTAACTTGTGGTTATAAGCGCAGTGTAATTTTTTTCAGAAAGCGCGGTCACAGCAGCCTTGATTATGCTGTTGGCAAAAGAATTGTCAAGATCAGCGACGATAATGCCAATAGTTTTATATTTATCTGTATTTTTATTTGAAATCTGTGTCCGGTTTAAATATCCAAGACGCTGTGCTTCAGCGAGTACTTTTTGTCTTGTAATGAGTGATACCTTTTCAGGAACACTTAAGGCTCTTGAAACTGTGGAGATAGAAATACCAAGATTTTCTGCAATAACCGTGATGTTTACCTTTTTATGCTGTCTAATCTTCTGTGTTTGGGCTTGTTCTGAGCCGGCATTATCGGTTTTAACTTGAGCCTTACTGTTTTTTGATATATCCATAACGATCTTTATCAAGAGACTTTGAAATTCATAACTAGATTTTTAATGATAAAAATTATGCAAATTTTGCATATATAGTTTTATCTAATTTTTAAATGTAGATTTTAACCGAATATGAACTTAAGCGTAAATGACATGTTTAAATGAATTTTTAGATTACGTGCAATCTCAAAAAAAATAATGCAAAATTTGCATAAAATTTCATGATGCTTAGTTTTTTTTGGGGCAAATTTCTACGCCTGTGTTTTGTGTATCAGCAAAAATAAAAAACAGGACAATTTATTTGGATGATGTGTCTTTTTAACGCTTAATTAACATTTTTAGGCAGTTTTTTTGCGTCATAGCTAATAAAACAAAGCAATTAACCTATTTTTTTCGCTTTATCTCTTGTTTTTTTTTTCAGAAAATTCTATATTTTGCCCTGTGAATCGTTTTCATGTTCGAAAACAGTGTAATTTTAGCGGTTGAGGAAAAAAAACTTTAGAGTGATATCAAATAAATCAAGTATTCTTGATGAAAAAATTGTGATTTTACTTTAAAGTACCCCACGTGTATGTTTTTTGTTTCTAGTTTCTAGGAGATATATTCATGAATAAAACTGAGCTTGTTGATGCAGTTGCTAAATCATCGGGTTTAACTAAAGTTGATTCTAAAAAGGCAGTTGACGCTGTTTTTGAAGAGATCACTAAATCCTTAAAGAAAGGTGATAACGTACAGCTGATAGGTTTTGGTACTTTCAAAGTAACAGATAGAAAGGCACGTGATGGTCGTAATCCACAGACAGGTGAAACCATTAAGATTGCTGCTTGCAAAGTTGCCGGCTTCACTGCTGGTCAGGCTTTGAAAGACGCTGTCAACAAGAAGAAGAAATAATCTATTGTATATTAAGTAAAAATGCCCCTTTAGTATGGGGCTTTTTTTTGAATGCCTGTTAAACACAGACTCCGTAACAATTAGTCAATTTAATATTTAGATTGTTATATGGTAATTATAGAAAATATAAGGGCTTTCTAGATTAGATTGTATTTCCTCCCGATTGCCTCCACCTTTTCTTTCGTAAGATTTAAATATTGTGTAATCTTTTCAATGGGCATATTGTCGCGCAGCATGTTCAAAATTACTTCTTCACGACCTTCTCCACGTCCTTTCTCAAGGCCAATGCTGATGCCTTCCTCACGGCCTTCTTCACGGGCTTTCTCATTACTTCGTGCCATCATTTTTGCCAGTAAATCATTACTCATTTTATTATCCTCATCTTTTAGTGTATCTTCTAAATAAAGCCAATTCGTATTCTGTGTCAGCTCACTCATCAGTGCGGAGAGTTCATGCGGGTGACTTACTTCCCTAGAACTTGGCTGAAACCAGGTTT
>CACYBT010000046.1 GCA_902772715.1 uncultured Succinivibrio sp. | reverse complement strand
ATCACCGTAAATAAACCTTCCTTTCTGAAGGTCATAATATCCGTTATCAAACGCTACCAAGTGCTCCAAATCAATGTTTTCAGTCTGTTCACTCAAGTCATCCCTATCAAACAGCCAGCCGAAAACTCCTTTTGCAATAGCATCAGTAATATACTTAGCATGGTCTGAAGAAACATTATCGCGAAGAAACTTGGAAATATTACCATCCGGTGGCGCTTTATTAATTATTCTTTCACAGATTTTGTTTTTTGCGTTGTAGTAATATATATTACAACTTCGCTTAATGATTACAACTCTATCAACTACTTCTTCTGCAAGCTGAAACACCTGCAGCCTTAGTGATAACTTACCAAAATCATCGTTTTTTGTAGCAAGGTTATCCGCTGGAGAAGTGTTACTTTTTTTATCCTTGCCATTGACATCCTCGCATCTTTTTGAATTTATACCAATGCCATCTGTTGTAACGCCATCTGTCGGTGTTCCTTTATGCATGTTTATAGAATCAATTGCATCCGTCTTAACACCTTCGGCAGTATTGCATCCTCCTTCAAGTGCCTGATTTCTGGCAATCAGTACACCACTAGCCTCAACGCCAATTGATAGCCTTCTTCTGCCGATGTCGTCAGTTACTACATCAGTATCCGACACTAAAGTGCCGGATACTGATGAAATTGGAGCAGAATGCTTACTAGAAAGTTCCTCGTAGACTTCTATCAGAATATCCTTCATTGCCCATACCTATGCCTTTCATCATCAGCAGTATATTCCGAACCACCAGGAATCTGTTCAGGCATCTTGCCGTCCAAGAGCGGTGTGAGCATGATATCGGACAAACCCATCAGAGCCTTAATCACTTTCACATAAATATTGAGCGTCTTTCGTCCTTCCTTGTTAAAGGAAAAGGATCCACAGCTTTGCGGTTTCTTATCATAACCCTCCACAATAACTAAAGTTTCAATACTCTTAATCTCTGGATTCTCATAAGCCAGAAAAACCTGAGTAACATGTAGCGCCTTATCTTCCCCCACAAGCCATACTTGTTCAGATCCATCTGCTACCTTAAACCTAATTAACAAGCGGTAAATCCATGTCTGTTTATCACCTTTACCGTGCTTTTCAATCAATATTGTTAGCTTGTTAATCATCGGTACACTGCCCGCCCATGCTGACATATCTGGAAAGCACTCACCCGTCAGGCGTCCCTGGATGTTCTTAAATACAATAGAACGCTCCCCATCTCGCAAAATAAAAACAAACTGTTCATTATGGGTCAACGTTACACAAGTAGACTCACTAAATAGCATGCAAAGTTCATCAGAACTACTAATCTTGTGCATATTTTGCACCTCCTTAAATATAATTCGGCAGAATTCCTGCTGTTGTCCCTATAATAAGAGATGTACTTTGCAAAACTGAAGCTTTTGATGCACTATGCTGATATGTCCGACAAAATCACAAACCGCTGAGATTTTAACCAGTGAATTATAATCTAAAAGCCAAAATCAAAAAGAAATCACGTAAAACTTGGAAACTTGGAAATGTTAAAAGCCGGCTACAAGTTGTAGCCGGCTTCATTCAAACTAAATCGTATGAATCATTAAGATTCACTGTTTTAATGAAATTTCATATTTCATTGCCAAACTCTGCAAAAGAATAGATCCCTCTATATCCTCACACGCTTCCTCGTACCCTTTTCGTGCTGCTAATTTAATTAATTCCACTCCTTTTTTTACATCTTCCTCAACATTAACACCACAGATGTATTCCTGCCCCATTTGGTATAATGCTTCGGGATGTCCATCAGCTGCGGCTTTTTTCAACCAATAAAGTTGTTTCTCAGAGTACTCCTTGGTCTTTTCATTTTCACTATATCCAGCTCGCTTATGTTCATAAAACCAAAAAATTGATGCTATGTGAACCATTAACATTTCAGCCTCCACATGGCCCTGCTCCGCTGCCTTCCTACACCATTTCTCGGCTTCAAACAGATTATAGGTAACACTATCGCCAAGATAATAAGCCATAGCAACTTCAAACTGCGCTGATGAATAACCCTGCTCTGCGGATTTAAGATACCAGTTGAATGCAGTTTCCAAGTCTTTTTCAACCAGATAGCCCTCTGAATAACATTGCCCCAACCTAAATTGTGCAAACTTGTCACCGCGCTTTGCGTTTGCCTTCCACAGTGAAAGATCAAATAAACTTCTTACATCTTTAAGCATACCTATTAACCTCCATAAATAATTTCAGCATTTCTGCAGATAATATAAGTATGCACGATAGGTTCTCCAGGCCCGGTAGTTTTCAAGCATCTACGAATAATGTCTGACAAAAATATATTGTCTAAAAAAATACGATTTTGATTCAGATTAGAATACGTAACAGCCCTTTTCTGTTTTGAAAAGGACTTGTCGGTAACCATTCAAAGATTAATAGGATAGTATTTGTATAATTATTAATACCCATTCTTTTGGTTCTTCATTAGTTCTTCATTTGAACAGACAACGGTTTCAAACACTTACAAAGACCTGCAAATTTTACCTGACTATTTTTACAAACATTTGCCAACACTTTTCTATAACCCGCTCCACAAGCCAACTCTAGCCAAAATTAGGCAAAAAAATAAAGCGTTTTGAAATTGAATATAAATCCACAAACGGATTATAT
>CACYBT010000045.1 GCA_902772715.1 uncultured Succinivibrio sp. | reverse complement strand
TATGGGATCAACCACCACGAAGGCTTTGTCGCCAACCTGTTTTTTGATAAGCAGTGGTTCATCTCCGCACTCCTTATAAGAACTCTCTACTGTGACCTCATAGGGATATGTCTTAGCATGCCCATGGTAACCGCGGGAAAGCAGTCCCACCTTGTAGCCTTTTTTTTGAAAATGTTCAATAAGCGCAATACATAAAGGAGTCTTGCCAGTACCACCTACACTGATCCCTCCTACAACCACAACTACAGCACGCGGATTATAGGATTTTAAAAATCCAGATCTGTATAGATTGCGCCTAATGAAGGTAATAATATAGAAAATTACAGAAAAAGGGAGTAGCAGAAAAATCGGCAACAGATTCTTCCATCCCATCTTGTCATACCAGATCCGATCCTGTATCGCCATATTGATGCCTCGCTGTTTAAGAATGACTGTTGGGATTTGTCTGCATCGGATCAGACATCATGCGCACGCAGCATAAAAAGTTCTGGGCATTAAAATGGCCTAATCCTAAAAATAGTGTTTCATAATAAAGCCGAAAAATCTGAGTACGATCTTTTTCAAGGAACGGCAAAACTGGTTCTAGGGCAATTTTAAGTGACTGCCCCTGACAGAGCATAATGGACTCTTCCTTACTTAAATGTATAGAAGGAAGATATCCTAAAGCCGAGTCAGTACTGATGATATGAGCATCTAATTTACTAAAAGCATCATCATCTCCTGCATCCTTAATTTTCTGCAGTTCATCTAAGGTATACATTGGTCCTGTTAGAGCGTCAATACCAATTCTACGCAGTGATATGACATGAGCGCCAACATTAAGACGCTGGCCGATATCATGCACAAGAGTACGGATATAGGTGCCCTTTGAACAATGTACACGGATTTTAAAAGTGTTCCTGTCAGAGTAAATGAGGGTTAATTCCATAATTCTAATATTTCGAGATGGCACCTCCACCTCGAAATTAGAACGAGCATACTTATATAAAGGTTTACCTTTAACCTTAATGGCAGAATACACAGAAGGAGTCTGGATGAGATCTCCACGAAATTCTTGAAGAACAGATGGCAATTTTATATAGGCATCATGAGGATCAACTTCTCTTACAATCTCTCCTTCAGCATCTTGAGAAGTAGTAGTGATACCAAGACGACCTTCAGCCTCATACGTTTTGGCACCTTCTAAAAAAAAGGAAGAAAATTTAGTAGCCTGACCTAAAATGATTGGCAGCAATCCTGAGGCTAATGGATCTAAAGAGCCGGTATGACCAGCCTTCTGAGCCTTAAAAATACCTTTGACCTTAGCAACTACCTGAGCTGAACTCAAACCTTTGGGTTTGTCAATCAGAAGCAAACCATCAATTTTTCTTAAATGTGATTTTTTATTAAAACCCACGTGGCTATCCTTTTATACAATAAAAACAGGCACAAAGAAAAAAAATAATAAAATAATATCATGATGAAAATATTTTCCAATTACATATAGCTCCATGAACGGCTCATATATGCTATTTAGTTAAGATATTTATCTAGTTAAATCTTATTATAAACCTGCCTAATTTTGTAAAAATGATAAAAATTTTAATATTTTTTTTACTATAAAACAAAATGTTAAAAAAATGTGCAAAAAAAAGGAAATTTTAGGCAATGCCTTTTAAATCGCATCTTCCTATAATTTCGTCCGTGATTTACATCATAGTTCTTTTATTAGTTAAAACAAACATAAGGAGTCTTACTCCTTATTTAAATATAAGTCGAGAAAAAAATGAAAATAAAAAGCAAATATACACCTGTTTATTTAGACCATTTACAACGTGTATGTAACTCAGAAATAAGGAATAATATCAAATTTTCTGAATTTCTATGTAAAGTCAATATATCAGCTCATAATTTTTCCAATGCCAGACTTTCAGAGCCGTTTAACTTGGTATTTGATTTTCTACCATCAGTAATCGGCTATTATATTCCACTGGCAGCCTCGTTTGAGCATCATTTGTTCTCCAATATTGAATTTTTGAACAGTCTTTATATGTACAAAAATTCAAATTTCAATCATGCACTAGAACCTAAACTTGCTACAATATCGCGTTTATCGTCTATAGAACCAGATAGACTGGCATATCTTCTAACTTCATTTGAGTTTCATGAGGAAAACTTTCTTTATAAACTGGTTAACCGCAAAGATCCTGAACTACTCTTTGCCCTTGAAAATGTACTGCAGATCCATACCTACCCTACAGTACTCACCAAATTTGATGAAGAAAGCAAGAACCATTTTTTGTTAGAACTATTGCATTCTGTAGGCTGTAATATTCCTTTGATTGAGAAAATTACCGGCTTTAAAACTAAAACTATTCAGCGTTATTTTACAGAAAATCAAAATAAATCAATAATATGTGAACAGAATAAAAAGATTACCATCGGTCAAAAAGATCACACCAAGAAAAGATTTTTCAATAAACGCATGCACTTTAGCAATATCAATCTGTACTTTATGTTGATGCTATCATTATATACCATGTGTTCAAGAGTGCTATCTAATAAATTGCCATCATTAAATCAGTTTGATAAAACTGTCCTGCCAAAAGAAATTTCAATAATTCTTGCTGTAGCCTCTTTCCATGGTGTATATCTTATACGTGATTATTTCAAGCAACATCAAAAAAATCATCCCATAAGTGCCAACTACTGTCAGGATTTTCCAAGATTTGCCGAATTCTATGCTCTTTTGGAGATGTATCACAAGAATAAATGTGAGGTAGTGGCCTGCAGTGAATGCAATACTCCGTATCTAAATCTATGTGATGATAAAGACAAGACTTCACTAAAAAACAAATACTGCCCTATCTGCAAATGTAATTTAGACTATGATTTAAGTGACAGTATTGCTCCACTTATGGTTAAGGATTTTTAAATTCACGCATCTTTTTTAATAATTCACCGGCAAAAGACAGATACTCAGTTGAACCTAGTGAAGTTCTGTCATACAGTAGCACTGGCACTGCAGCAGATGATGACTCAGAAATGCGAGGATTATAAGTAATCTTTGTTTTAAAAAGCAATTCGTTAAAACTAGATTTAAGTTCATTTAATATAATGTCTGATAAAGGCTGAAGTTTATCAAACATGGTACAAACAATCCCTAAAATCTTCGTATGAGTCATGCCATGTTCCTTTAATTCATGATATTTATTGATTAGATTATGCATGGAATCAATAGAAAAAAGATCACAGCAGACGGTAATAACCATGTAATCAGAAGCACAGATCCCAATAACACCTAGCATATTAAGTGTTGCCGGAGTATCCACAATAATAAAATCATAGCGTTCACGCAGATTATTGAGTACATGGTACAAACATAGATGCGAATTGGGCACATCCTTCAAAACCTGAGGTATGGCGATAAGATCATCACTGGCAAGACAAAGATCAAAACCACCCTTGGTATAATGCAGAATACACGATTCAATGGGAACATCATCAATGATAGCCGAAGAAATAGTATGTTCGGCATCAAAATACTCATATCCTAAAGCAACGCTGGCAGAACGCTGCGGATCAAAATCTATAAGCAGAACTCTTTTATTCACAGTTTTAAGTGCACAGCAAAGATTAACCGCAGTTGATGTCTTACCGGTTCCGCCCTTAGGATTGCAAATTGTAATGATATTGCCCATAAAAATACTCCTATGAATATTTTAGACAATAATCAGTTAGTTATTAAGTAAAAATCAAGATCATTACAGGTATTTTTGAATATTTGTGAAAACCATAAAATTTTAAGACAACTATTACAATAGGAATTTCATCTAAAAAAACAAATCGTAAGTATTATTCAAAAAAACTGCTTAAAAAGAATTTTAAGAGGAATACTGTCAATCAGACTAAATAATGACTGAAAAAAACAAACAAAATATTAGAAAGGAAATCTTGTCTTCTCAACAAGTCAATAACCAAATAAATCTATAAGTATTTACTGATTTATCATATGTTATCGCATGAATCGGATAGAAGGAGTTAAACGTCCCTTCTCACAGAACTCCTTGTGCCGTTCAGCGGTGGGCTCTTCAAAACAACTTACGGGGCAGACTCATATCGGTTATTGCCCCACAAAATCGCTAATACAATCCCATTTTTAGGTCTATATTTTCCGCTTCTCACCGACTCTGAGATTTCACCTAGATGCCCAAGAACATAGCCTGCTTAAACTTTCTTGTTCTCCCTGTTAAGATTCTTCAAGTGTTATGCGATGTTCATGCTACTCATTAGTATATATACTTGACCACTTGACCACTCGACCACTTCTGCATCTTTTATCTTGGTGTTTTGCGCTCTTCTCATATGCAGATCTCACCCTTGTGCACCTTGCTGTGGCTTAATTGTGTCAAGGTTCCTCTGATTATCACACTTCTTTGTCGCGGTTCTTCACTCCTACTCCACGCAACTATGACCTCATCTGACTTCTAGCCATGCGACTTTCTACATACTTTCATACGTGGGCTGCACCTCCTCGGGTATGGGCATTATCTTCCTCTTCATAATATCAGCCACCTTTACGTATACGATTTGTATCTAAATAATGGGCTTTGTGATATTTTCACACTCATCCGCCGTATCAGCCAAAAGTGAATTTTGTAAGCAAGAGCGAAGATTTGCTGTTCATATCTTTCTTTTCACATGTTGCATGACTCCTTACGCATGGCTAAGTTTCCCATTAGCGGGCACTTTTGGGATTTAAACCCTATACAGAATGCTCATGTCGAACGCACAAAAAAAAATCCCCGCCTAAGCGAGGATCTTTATACATTAACTTAATCTTTGTAAGATTAGAAGGTGTAACGAGCACCTAATGACCATACAAATTTATCCTGAGCTAAACCATAGGTATTGTCAACATCTAACAAAGTATTACCTGTGATGTTATTAACAACTTTGATATTATGGTCAGATCCAGCATTGAAACCACACTCTGCCCAAACATCGAAGTTAGGATTGAATTTATAATTGATAAATACTGGGATACGCTTATTCTTAACTCTAACCTTATCTACACCAGTAACACCAGTATCAAACTCCCAGAAAGTCATCTGATAAGAAGTACGAACCTCTAAACCGTTACCAAAGGCATAACCAACTAAGAATTCACCACCTTTATTAACAACATTAACATCTTTCATTAAGTTAGGCTGACGCATCTTAGCATATTCACCGATTAAAGCAACATAGAAACCATCGTGAATATTACCCCAAGAAATACCACCGTTTACATGGTAGAAATTCTTGAAACCGATACCATGTGCTGCTGGGATAACATTACCAACAGTCAAACTA
>CACYBT010000044.1 GCA_902772715.1 uncultured Succinivibrio sp. | reverse complement strand
CGTGGGAAATGCTCGGATATTGATTTAATTCAATAGGAACCGCCGTGATACGAGAACCGTACGTCCGGTGGTGTGGGAGGGAGAAAAATCTCCCTACCCGATTTAAATTTGCAGATGCATTCATGTTTAAAAAATCATAAGTTCAAAAATTCACTTAAAAATGTGATTTTTTGTGTGCTCTTTTCAATTTGCTTTTGAACAATGTGCACTTGCTTGCTATAATCAACGCATCGTTTAGATAAATGAGGATTATTTTTATGGCTCCAACCACTAAAAAAACAACCAAGACCGCGGAAACATCATCCGTAAAGAAAAACACGACAGCAGCAAAAAATGCAGCAGAAAAGAAGGCTGCAAGCGCTAAGTCTGCTAAAACCACAAAAGCAGAAAAATCTACAAATACTGTTGATAGAGCTAAAGTTTTAGAATTCAAGCAGCAGATTGAAAACCATCTGCGTAAATCTGTAGGAACTTCACCTGTCAAGGCCAGTAAGCTTGCATGGTGGGAGGCTTTGGTTGATACCATCAATGAGGATATTTTTGGTCGTCTGACAGACACCCAGTCAACACATGCTAAGAATGATACGCGTGCTGTACACTATCTGTCTGCTGAATACTTAATGGGTAGATTAACCATTAATAATCTGACCAACCTTGAGAAATATGATATTGCCAAAGAGGCTTTGAAAGAGTTTAATCTTGATATTAACGAGATTTGTGAAGAAGAGCCTGATATGGCTTTAGGCAACGGTGGTTTAGGCCGTCTTGCCGCCTGTTTTATGGATTCTCTTGCTACCTGTGACTATCCTTGTGTGGGTTATGGTATTCATTATGAGAATGGCCTGTTCCGCCAGGAAATTCGCGCCGGCAAACAGGTAGAACGTCCTGATTCATGGCGTGAATATGGCTGTCCTTGGGAAGCAGTACGTCCTGAATCTATTCAGAACGTACCATTGGGAGGATATGTTGAAAAACAGATTGCTCCGGATGGTACTCAAAATTCAGTATGGCATCCATCTTCAATGATTAAAGGTGTGCCTTGGGATATCCCAGTTGTAGGTTACCGTGCATCTTCAGTTGCTATTTTACGTTTGTGGGAGTCTCGTTCTACTGAGCAGTTTAACTGGGACGTTTTTAATGCCGGCGGTTATGTTGATGCTCAGGCTGAAAAATCTCTTGCTGAAACTGTATCTAAGGTTCTGTATCCAAATGATTCTACTGAGGCTGGTAAAGAACTGCGCTTAACTCAGCAGTATTTCTTCTGTGCCTGTTCGTTACGTGATATTCTACGTCGTTACAAGCGTACTCATCACAACGATTTCTCAGAGTTTTCTCAGAAGATTGCTATTCAGTTAAATGATACCCATCCTACCATTGCTATCCCGGAGTTAATGAGACTGCTCATTGATGAGGAAGGTTTGTCATTTGATGAGGCCTGGAATATTGCAACCAAGACTTTCAATTATACCAATCACACTCTGTTACCAGAGGCTTTGGAAAAATGGCCGGTTTATATCTTTGAAAAACTTCTGCCACGTCATCTTGAAATCATCTATGAAATCAATTTCCGTTTTCTAAATGATCAGGTTGAGGCAAAATGGCCTGGCAATAATGAAATGAAATCTCGTCTTTCCATTATTGAAGAAGGCGAGGTTCGTATGGTACGCATGGCTAACCTTTGCGTTATCACCTCAGAGCACGTTAACGGTGTGGCAAAGATTCACTCAAAACTTGTTAAAGAGAATCTATTCCCTGATTATGCCCAGTTATGGCCTAATAAATTCTGCAACGTAACCAATGGTGTAACTCCACGGCGCTGGCTGCTGTCATGTAACCGTGGTCTTGCAGAACTATATAATGAAGTTGCAGGTAAGGATTGGCCTTTAGATTTATCCAAATGTGAAATTCTGAAGAAATATGCCGATGATAAGGCTTATCAGGACCGTTTCATGCAGATTAAGCATGAAAATAAGGTTCTCCTTGCCAAAACCATAAAAGATCTTACTGATGTTGAAGTTGATCCTAATGCCATGTTTGATGTTCAGGTAAAACGTCTGCACGAGTACAAGAGACAGCATCTGAATCTGTTGTACATAATGTCTCTGTACAAGAGTTTGCTTGAAGATCCGGATCAGGATATAGTGCCACAGGTCTTTATCTTCGGTGCTAAGGCTGCTCCTGCTTATACTCTGGCAAAGGATATTATTTTTGCTATCAATGCAGTGGGTGAGAAGATTAACAATGATTTGAGGATCAAAGGAAAGTTAAAGGTTGTCTTCTTGCCTAACTATAGAGTAAGTCTTGCGGAGAAGATTATTCCGGCAGCCGATATTTCCGAGCAGATCTCAACTGCAGGATATGAGGCTTCGGGTACTTCAAACATGAAGTTCTCCATGAATGGCGCTCTGACTCTTGGTACTATGGATGGTGCCAATATTGAGATTGTTGAGCAGGCAGGTATTGAGAATAACTTTATCTTTGGCTTGAGCGTTGAAGAAGTTATTGATCTTAAACCTCGTTACAATCCATGGGATTACTACAACAGTAATCATGAATTGAAGGCTGTTGTTGACTGGCTGGATTCCGATTTCTTCACTCCGGGTCAGCAGGGGGCTTTATCTTCAATTAAGACCTCTTTATTGAATAATGGAGATCCATTCTTGGTGCTGGCTGATTTTGCCTCCTACAAAGAGGCTCACGAGCGTGCTCAAAAGATGTTCAAGGATAAGAGACGCTGGGCTAAGGCTGCAATGATTAACTCTGCCACTATGGGGATCTTCAGTTCTGACCGTTCTATTAACGATTATGCCAAGAATATTTGGAGTTTGAACAGTTTAGTAATCAAATAACTGATAACTCCATATTTCATATTCTCTAAAGGTCTCTTCTATTTATTTTAGGAGGGACTTTTTTTTGTATGTAGAAATTATTTTTTATTTTGGAATAAAGCCACAGCAGGAGGCTTTGGTATTGTTCTAATAAAAATCATTTCCTTATGTCTAATTTTAAAAAAGTTATCAATTATATTTAAAATGTTTGATCTTTATAATAGGTTCATGTGATAAATTAAGAGAATAGGAAAAGAAGAGCTAGTACTGATTGGGATGAGTTAATCTTAAAAATGTGTTTTTAGCCATTTTTTAGTTTAACTCTGGATTTTTTCTTATTAGTTCTTATTTTGCTATGCCTTAGAGACTCTAAGACTTGGTGTCAATATGGTTTATAACTTATAATAAAAAACGGTGATGAGGCAAGTCATATTATATTCCTTTATTTAGTTAAATTTTTTTGTTGAATTATTGCGATGAAACGTTTTGTTATTTTAAGTATTGTTATCGTGATTGCTTTTGCATCCTTTGCCAATTTTTTAGCAGCTGAGTTCTTTTTAAATAAAGAGTTTAATATCTACACCAAGGATATCATGCAGATCATGAAAAAAGTGGTAGATTCTAGTATCATGAATGAGAAGAATACGCTGCTTCATGATACTGATCTTCTTGCAGATTCTATGACACTTCGTAAAGGAATTACAGAGCAGAATGGGGCGCAGATAAATCAGTTTATTCAAGAAGTTATTGAAAAAAATCCGCACTATTTTGTGGCTTATATATCAAAAGATGGAAAATATGTAGCCACATCTAATCGTGATGTCTCTATCGAGCATATTATTGGTATTGATATTGTGGGAAAGGCTCTGCAGGGAAGTTCCCTTGTGGACTTTCTTGAAGCAGGATTTTTAGGACTGTGCACCGGGGCTGCGGTGCCTGTGATTATCAATGACGATAATGAAGGGGTACTGTTTGTGGCTGTACCTTTTCACAACAATGTCTTTGTTGACAACATAAAAGAAGTCACAGGACTTGAAATAAGTATCTTTGACGGCATTGAACGTATATCTACTACCCTACAGTATCGCAACCATCGTGCTGTTAATACGAGGCTTGATAATCATGAAATTACAAACATGGTTATTAAAGAAAAAGGTGAGTTTCAGAATACCGTAAATCTTTTTGGAGAATACTATGAGACCGTTTATTGGCCGCTTATGAATCGAAGTGGAAAAACTTACGGTATGTGGTTTATCGGTATGAACGTCAATGTGGTGAAACGCTATATTTTAAAGGCCTCTTTTTACTGTTTCATTTGTACTTCTGTAATTAGCGCTCTCTTGATCATTATAGGCCTTTTGTTATACCGACGCGTGCACATAAAATCTATCACGGATGATCTAACAGGACTTCTCAATGTCACTGGATTTGAAAAAACAATTCGCAAAGTTATCAAGAAAAATGTTAAGGGCGTGCTTTTTATGATTGATATTGATAATCTGCAACGTATAAATAAAGAGTATGGACGAGACATGGGCGATAAGTTTTTAAAAACCATGGCGCAACAGATAAAGTATGAGTTTGCAGGTGATAATGATATTATCGCAAAACTTGGTGATGATGAATTTTTGGTGTGGACGCAGAACGTAAACGAAGCAGAAATTTATGATAAGTCTACCCAGGTTGTAAGGCTTTTGGGACAGGAATACAATTTAGAGTCTGGGTATTTTGTAAAGAGTACGGTCAGTGTCGGTGTTGCCTGTTTTCCTAAACATGGCGCAGAGTACAGTAATCTGTTTAATCATGTTGACACTTCTTTGTACTGTTCGCAACGTGCTGGTGGCTGTGGATATACTGTATTCAAGGAAGGGTTCCATAAGGTTTCACTTGACTAAATTTAGTTTCACAGAATTTGAGCAGATAATTTTACTATATGAATTTTAGTAATATAGCCTCCTATAAAGGGCTTATTTTTGATCTTGATGGTACGCTCATTGACTCTATGCCGGCTCATATCCGAGCCTGGCAGATGACGGCCAATGAGCGAGGATTTGAAATCCGCAAGGAAGATGTGATAAAAAGAGCCGGTTCATCAAGTTATGATATAGCGCTTTATTATAAGCAGCAGGGGATGAATGTCGGAGATGTGGATTCTTTTGTGGAGCGCAAGATTGCTTTTTACAACGCTAGTGTTCCTACGATCAAGGTTTTCCCAAAAGTTTTCTCCTTACTCAAAGATGCGCATGCAAAAGGGGTGAAAATCGCTGTGGGAACCGGTTCAAGAACTGTTAATGTGCAAAAGGTATTGTCATGTATAGATCTTGAACCTTACATTGATGTTATTGTCAGTGCCGATGATGTTCAGCATCATAAACCGCATCCTGAAACTTTTTGGGTTGCTGCAAAAAAAATGGGACTTAAGCCAGAGTCATGTCTAGTTTTTGATGATGCTGTATTTGGTATTTTGGCAGCCATCAATGGGGGATTTGACTGTATAGAGGTTGACAACGACATACAAAAAAACTATTTTCAGATTGAAAGATAGGACATGCTGATGGATGTTTTCAGTAACGAGCGAGTTATAGAACAGAATATCGACTGTCATACGCTGGTAATCGGGGCTGGATCGGCAGGAATTGAAGCCTTTAAGGCTGCCTCTGAACAAGGAGCGGAGTGCGTGCTTGTGGACTGTGGTCACGGTGGAACTACGGCACAGCGCGCAGGAGAACTTCCTGTAGGACTTTTGATGTCTGCCGCACAGGCTATGCATGCCTATGAAACGCTTGAAGAACATGGCATAACTGTCAGTGAGCAAACAAAGCCTGATACTTCGAGAGTTCTTTCGTCATTGCGTGCGATTCGTGCTCGGGCTATCTCCGAGTTTGTCTCCTTTTTATATCGCATTCCTGAAGAGAAACGCTTACGCGGTAAAGCCTGTTTTGCCGATGATCATACAGTCATTGTAAATGGCACTACAGCAGTACATTTTGAGACCGCTGTTATTGCTACGGGATCTTCCCCACTTATTACCTTTGAACAGTCTAGGCTTAAACACATCCTAACCTCAAATGAATTTTTTGAATTAGAATCTCTGCCTAAATCGGTTGCCGTTTTTGGCAGTTCTAAGGTCGGATTGCAATTAGGTCAGGCTTTGTCCTATCTTGGTGTTGATGTAACGGTTTTTGGACAGAAAAAACTTTGGCGCTTTACAGATTCTGGCGTGCTGAACACAGCCATCAATCTTTTATCCTCGAAATTCAATCTGTGTGTGAATACTTATGTTACTTCACTTGAGGAAGATGCGGATAATAGTGGGTATGACATCTATTATATGGATGAAAACAGTTACGAAAATTTTCTCCATATGGACAGTGTGGTAGCGGCTACGGATCGCGTACCTAATGTTGGCGGTATGATGTTATCTAATATCGGGGTTAAGATAAAACCTGACGGATACATAAGGGTTAATGAAGACAGTATGCAGACCACTCTACCCCATATATTTGCTGCAGGAGATGTCTGTAACAGTTATTTTCTCTCATCGGTGGCAATTTCTGAAGGCAGAATTGCCGGCTATAATGCTGCACGTTATCCTGAAATAAGCTATCGCAATAAACAGTCCATACTTAACATTGTGTATACAGATCCGATTTTGGCAATAGTTGGCAAATCATTTGATGATATGCGCAGGTATGCTAAAACAAGCGGAGATAATTTCCTCGTTTCCTCAGTTCACCTTAATTTAGGCCAGATTAGAGGACTGCGTGAAAATGGTGGCGTGCTGAGTATGTATACCTCAGTGACAACACATAAGATTATGGGAGCCGAACTGTGTGCTTATAAAGGTGATAAAATTGCCAACTTCCTGGCTCTGGCAATTGATAACGGTTATACGGTAGAACGTCTTGCTACCTACAGTTTTCCTCATCTTTCCTCTGAGGCGGTTATTGGTTCTGCGGCTAAAATTGCTCTTGATAAATTAAAAAGAACCGGTAAATACAAAAAACCTCTGTCACCAACAAGTGTAATCTAGGTAAACTTTTCAAATGATCAAAAAAATGGATAAAACAATCGTTCTTGCTTCTGGTAATGAGGGTAAAGCCCGTGAATTTCGTGCAGTACTTGAGCCTTTAGGGGTAAACATAGTTTTACAAAAGGACTTTGGTATCGAATCACCAGCAGAAACAGGCAGTAGTTTTTTAGAAAATGCGATGCAAAAGGCCAGATATGCAGCAGAAAAAACTCAGCACTGGGCTCTAGCCGATGATTCAGGACTGTGTGTGAGAGCCTTGAATGGGGCTCCTGGAATTTATTCTGCCCGCTATTCTGGAGGTTTTTCCCAAGATAACAATGAAAAACTGCTTCGGGAACTAAAAGATGTTCCGGCTGAAAAAAGGGATGCTTTTTTCTATTGCGCGCTATGCCTGGTACGCCATAAGGACGATCCTACTCCTCTTGTTGTCACTGCCTCTTGGGAAGGTTCTATTGCTTTTAAAGAAAAGGGAAGTGAAGGTTTTGGCTATGATCCCCTGTTTCTGGTTAAAGGTCGTGACTGTACTGCTGCGCAGTTGCCTCCTCAGGTAAAAAATCTGATCTCTCATCGCGGCCGTGCTCTTTGTGCACTTACCTATCATCTTGAACATGATTTTTATGAATGAGAATCTGCCGTTAGGTATTTATGTTCACTATCCTTTCTGTATGCGCAAATGTCCGTATTGTGATTTTGTTTCCTATAGTAAGTCACAATGTGGGATTGCTGATGAAGATTATCTTTTTGCCCTGCTTAATGAATTTAAAATCAAGGAACCTTTCGTAAAAGGTCGTACGTTTCGCTCTATCTATTTTGGTGGAGGTACCCCTTCTCTTTTTAAACCGTCATGTATTGGCACACTCCTTGAGACTCTAAGTTCCTATATAGACACCGGGACGGAAATCTCTATGGAGGCTAATCCGGGTACGGTCACAAAAAAATTGCTCAAAGAATATCATGATGCGGGGATAAATCGCTTAAGCCTTGGCGTACAGTCTTTTACGTACAGAGCGCTAAAGGCTTTAGGACGTATTCATGACAGTAAAAGCTCTTTTTCTGCCTGCGAATCGGCGCAGAGTATTTTTGATAATTTTAATATCGACTTAATGCATGGGCTGCCAGGACAGAGTATTAATGAGGCGCTTTATGATTTGCAATGTGCCCTTGATTTTTCATGTACTCATCTGTCGTGGTATGAACTTACAATTGAAGAAGATACCGCTTTTGGGACAAACCCACCAGCACTTCCTGACGAAGATTTGCTTATTGCCACCGAAAATGAAGGTTTTAGTTTTTTAAATAGCAATGATTATCAACGTTATGAAATTTCTGCATTTCATCATGGTAAACCTTGTCAGCACAATACTAATTATTGGTCATTTGGTGACTATCTTGGACTTGGAGCTGCGGCACATTCGAAACTAAAAATTGGCTCTGTCACTTATCGTCAGTCTAATTATGAGGATGTTCCTCAATATCTTAAAGATGTTTATTTGTTGAAAGAAAGCGGTGATGTTAGGCTTCAAGTAGTAGCAGATTCTGATTTACCCTTCGAGTTCATGTTAAATCGTTTAAGATTACTGAAGGAAACAGGAATTGAGGAATTTTCTAAAACTACAGGACTTGATTTTAATAAGGTTAAACCTCAACTTTTAAAAGCACAGCAATTAGGACTATTATATTTGAATGACACTGGTTATGGTTTAACAGAGCACGGGAAATGGCACTTAAATGAGATCTTAAAAATGTTCCTTGATAGTTAAAAGAAGAATGTAAATGTTCTGAAGGTATGGTAAGATTGCCTAGTAAGACAATCTCACCGAACTTCTTGGCAAAACCTATCCAATACCATAGACTCTCTTGTAGCCTTTTTCTGTTGATGAGCGGGCTTGTGTCCTCCTCAGCGACATCATATCCTCTAAGGACTGTCAGCCTTTTTGAGTTTTAGGATACAGCAACTATTCGTAGCAAAATTTTGGTTCAATAAATATTTCTGTGGGAATGCTTAAATAAGGTTACAAAGTAAAAGAGGATTTTCTTGTATAATTTAATAAACCAAT
>CACYBT010000043.1 GCA_902772715.1 uncultured Succinivibrio sp. | reverse complement strand
TTGCAACGCTGCAACTTTAGCATAAGAAAAAATGAGGCCTTGAAAAAAGGGGCATTTATGGACACTGTTTCTTCTTAACAGTATGATTATTAAAGAAAATATTTTTTTTGAAGCGATTTCCTAAAAAATAGTTTTATTCTTTAAAGGTTGGTAATAACAGATACATACTGATTTTTATAGGCTGACAGTCTTTTTATTTTTTATAATTTTTTGTTTATCTTTATAGTGTGATAAAAAATTTTGCTCAATAAATATTTTTGTGCGGTTGACAAATGAGTTACAAATAGCTAACTTACTGGTACAAGGCAAAACAATTTCTTCTGGAACTTCATAAAAACTCTTATTTGTGCTATGGATCTCTTTAGGATAGGCCAATCCTACAGAAATAATTACAGAACCAAAAAAATCTCTAAATTACAGTAAAATAACAGAAGAAATAAAACTATGCTAAATTTGCATACAAATTTGTGAAAATTCAGATATATTTAATTATAAAACCAATTGAACATGCCGATTGTAAACACAATGGCGAGCGTGCAATAATTCCAATTTTCTCATATAATATTATCCTAGAATTTTCAATCTTACATTCAGATTGCGCAATAGAAAATGAAAATCATCTAGAAACAGGCATACAAATACAGGTTAAGACCTAATGGTGCGCAGCAGAGAAGATTAGTTTAGCTCTGTGGCTCTGAGATATGCATGGAACCAGGTGAAGGCAAGAAGAAATGAAGAAGATCAGGAATATCTTGAGGATATCGGATCAGCACAGTGCTGGTGCGAGGATATGTCTCTTGTACCTAAGCCCTTATTCGTTATGAAAGTCATCAGACGGTCAGCACACAGATATGCAATAACCACGCAATTGTTGCTGCTGAGGCGTGAAGATAAGGAATATGACGAAGAGTGCTAAAGGAACAATATTGAATAGAGTCAGAAATGTAAAAGTATAGTCAGGACTTAACCGTTCCATACTAGTTGAAGGCTTTGGAAAATTCTTTAAGATGCCTGAATACAAGCAGAACAAAAGAGCTCATATCTTTTTACAGATTAACCCGAAGAATACCAGCAGAACTTGTCCTAAGTGCGGGCATATCTCAAAATACAATCGCACCACACAGGCTGTGTTCTGATGCAATAGCGGTGGATATACAGCCAATGTCGATAAAAATGCAGCGCAAAATATCCGAAGGGCAGGGCAGGCATGGTTAGTCTAGGAAATGAACTCCAAAAGGAGTCAGCACTTAGAACCCATCGGAGTAGAACAGTAATGTCAGCAGTAGGAATCTCCTCTTTTTAGCAAGGAGAGAAGGTTAAGGTAGTGTTGAATTCGATATTCGAGGTTTGAGGTTTCAGAAGGATAAATTTATGGTTGCAAGTGAGTTGATAAAGATGTTAGGACAGAGAGTTGGTGTGGACTCTCTGTCTCTTGATACCGGTGAGTGTGCCATTTCTTTTGATGGGGATGAGATTTACTTTACATATGCTGAGAATATTCTTTTTGCAGTCGCTGATCTAGGTGATGAAATAAAAGATGAGAAAGTTTTTGAAACGCTTTTAGCAGCGAATTTCAAGGGACTTTTTACATCAGGAGCAATAATTGGACTTGACGCTGAAAGAGGGTGTTTTACGCTATCATTGCTTTTTGAAGATGAATGTGAATATGATTTCTTTGAAAATAAACTGGCTGAGTTTGTGAAAACATTGCGTATGTTAAAGCAGTTTTTAGCAGAAAAACGTAGTTAGATTTGCGTATAAATGAATAAATATCAGGAGTAAACTCATGAAATTTGATGAATTGATTTCCTCTTTAGGCGTTCGTTTAGGAATAAGTAATCTAGTTTTTGATGAAAATCAATCTTGTATTATGCTGAAATTTGACGATGATTTGGTGTTATTTGAAAAATCCGACAATAAACTTGTTATTTCTGCAGAATTAGGCAGTGCCATAGGCAAGGAAAATCTGTATAAACAAATGCTCGAGGCCTCCAATGCTGGTCTCCATACCGGATTAAACAATCTTGGTTTTGACAGAGACCGTTTGGCTTTTGTACTTTCTTTTACATTGGAAAATATTATTGAACCCGAAAAATTAGAAGCAAGGTTGATGCGTTTTATTTTGGCTGTAAGACAGTGGAAAAAAATTGTGGATTCAGGTGGTGTTATAAGGGAAGAACCAACGCCAGCAGATTTTCTGGTTTAAAAAGAAATTCTAAGAATAAACAGAAACCGTGATTAAAAAAAGCACGAGTTCCTGAGAAGATAACAAATCAGTGTAAAGGCGGGAGGCGCAAGTCTCCTAGAGATTGTGTAAAACATAGCCTTGCTATGCAGTGATCAATGCAACAGGAATCCCACGACTTTTGTCGTGTGGAGTGTCAGTTATTCTTTTCAAGCAGAGTCTTGACCAGAAATTTTACCGCAGCATTGATAGCCGCATCTGTATGAACCGAAAAGGCATGATTTTCTCCATCAATAAGGTAGAGTTCGCTATTTTTTAGTTCATATTTGAAACGCTGCGAGTATGTATAAGGCACAACCGTATCAGCCGTACCATGAATTAAAAAAAGTGGTCCCTTGTATTTTCGTGAAGTCTCATAAATAGGTAGTGTCTGTGCAGTTAGGATGTATTCACGTCCGATTTTGAGTGGGTTATCTTCAGGAAATGGGAGTTCAAAAAATTCTGGAGGATTCAGGGGATCATATTTTTTTCCAAACATAATGCCACGCAGTGCATCATCCCGCAATACTGCGGCAGGGGCTAACAGTAACAAACTTCTTATGTTCTCAAGTCCCATTTCTCCGGCAAGCATAGCTGCAACTACACCTCCCTGAGAATGACCGGCAAGTGAAATTGAGCTGACATCTTTGAGAGTCAAGGAATATTCTATAACCTTCTGTACATCACTTATCTCATTGATCACGGTCATATCTTCAAAATTTCCTTCGGATTTACCATGACCGTTAAAATCAAAGCGCAGTGAGGCAATACCTGCTTTGGCAAGTTTATCGGATATTTTTTCAAAAATAGGAAATTCCTTGTTGGAGGTGAAACCATGACAGAAGATCACCAAAGGATAATTTGCGGTATCTGGTGATGTCAGTATGGCGCTAAGTTTACCATGATCTCCCTGGATGGTAAGTTCAGTTGTGCTACAGATTGCGTCTATAGGAAAAAGTAGCATAAAGGCAATAAGCTGAAGAACTTTAGTTAATTTCATGTCAATTCCTTTTGTTAAGGATAGCGAAAATCGTTTTATTTCGTATTTAAGCAGTTGTTTTCGTTTGTTGAGTTGTCACATGTCAAAAGTCAGATCTTTTTGTGATTTGATTATGACTGAAAAAGAACATAGAAGAAAATGATGTTTCGCTGTTCGCGCTCATTATATCTTTTTTAAATTGCGAGTTGAACCATAGAAATAATTTTTTTGCTGAATGATGGATTTAGAATCAAGAAAATTTCTTTATCTGATGATAAAGAGGTATTGCTTGTTGGAAAGAACTATTTACCTAATTCCGACATTAAGTACGAATACTATAACAATGATGGAAGACATTTTTCTTATGCAGACTTTATTTTAAAAAATGAAAAAGAAGAATATTTCCTTTTTGAAGTAAAAAGTTTGAATGAATCTTCTTCATTGAATATATCAACAGAGGAGTATACCCAAAAGGTTAGTGCTCTTTTAGAGTTTTATTAGGCTGTTTCTGAAAAAGTGGATCATTTCTTTTGTTTTCCAATTTAAAACGGCGATACTTGGAATATACACTGTTTCTATAGAGGACAAAAGTATCTTTTGGATTATTCTCAATTATAATCTGTGGTAAATGGTAGAGATATCATGTCCATTTAGTAAAATGGTTAGTACAATATATTGTTCATGGAAAACTACATCAAATCTTTACCATACGGTGACAAGATCTAATCATTCCAAGTATTCCCTTTATCCAAAAAGGGAATACTATATAAATCATTTCCTAAAGATCTTTTTCAATTCTGCAAAACACGCATCATCATTACGTTCTGCTTCTATAAGCAACTCTATAATTTTGCGTGATTGCAGTTCTGAAACAGCTCTTTTACCTGATTCCATCATTGAGATATAGTTAGCACCGACACCAATTTTTTCAGATAATTCTGATGTTGTAAGTCCTAAAGCTAATCTCAATCTTTTGTATAGTTTACCATCCATAACAAATGCTCTATAATGTAAGGAAAAGTGGGGATTTCTCCCCACTGAAATTAGCTCTGTTTCTTAGTTTTCTTTTCAGATTGTTTCTCTATCTCTTCCACAAGTTCAAGAAACTTTCTTCTAGTTGACTGAGAACAGAGAATCCATAAATAACGGAACTTTTGTTTGTCTGTCATTTATGTTTTCCTCTTTTTGTTTAACATCTCCTTTC
>CACYBT010000042.1 GCA_902772715.1 uncultured Succinivibrio sp. | reverse complement strand
TATTCTAATATATTTAAAATAAGCAAATTAAAGGCCCCATAAGGGGCCATCAAGATCGGATTATATAGTTAAGGTTCTAAAAATGGGACCTGTCTTAACTAAACAAATTACCAGTGTACGAGCAGATATAATTTAGGCGGGAGTGCTGGTACATGACCCCGTCAGTGTGGTATTAACAAAATTATACGAGGTCATGACAGCGAAATTAAAATCCTGCAATGACAGCAGGATGATCGGCAATTCATTGCCGATGTCGTTCACGCATAGACAATGCCAAGCACTTCCTTCTTAAGCACCTGAATATCTTTGATGGAGGTCATAAGTTTCTGCAGATTTGAAATATCAATACGCTCCACAAAGACTATGCCATCACATTCAGAAATCTGATGAACCTCGTAAGGATGAGCAACTACCAGCTCCTTTCCCTGTAAGGCAACTTTAATATTCTCCATGACTTCACCAAGATGCTTTTTATAATCCAAGGTGGACACGATGCAGATCTTATTTTTGTCTTTACATAAAAGTTCAAGGGAATTTTTTAGTTTCAGCTCTGCTTCTGTATCTACCTCACTAAATGCCGAATCTCTGATACAAGCAATACTTCTTATTCCAAGAATACGGCTTATGACTTCAGCATCTCTTATCTTACCCTGCAAAAGATACAGTAAGGTTAGGAAAGCAGTATATACAAAAATACCGACAAACAGTCCAACCGCACCATACTTGGCACATTTCGTGACAATATGCTTGTTAGGATTGAGCGGAGCAGGAATGGCAACGCCTGGTAAAGAATTATCAGCATTGAGAAGAGCGGATTTAGCGTTTTCAAGTTGCTGCTGCAGTGTTTTTAAAGCCAAATTCTCTGTAATCTTAAGTAAGTCTAAAGCATTGGCGCTATCCATATTAGACTCGGAAATCAGTCTGATACTGATACTTTTTCCATTGTTACTGAAAATAGCATTTAAATCATCATTTAAAATGCCAATAATCTCTTTTAGTCGTTCTACCTTATCGGCACTGTCGGCTCTTGCGGTAATAGTGAAGGACTTCTCATCAAGATTGTGTAAAGCAATAAACTCTCTGACAAGTTTTACTGATTTCTCATCTATGCCTAGAGCCTTTGCCACCAGAGCAATATATTTGGATGAATTAAGAAGAGTCTTAGCACAGGTATAGACCGATGATCTTATCGTCTTAACATTTTTTGTGGCATCATCGTTTGCAACATTAGGAGTATTTGTTACGGCCTGACTATTTATGTTTGGATTATAGATGATAACCTCTTTGTTTCCGTCATCCACACAATAATAAAACACCGCATCGTTATATTTATCAGGCTCCATATTTAACAGCACCGAATCAAAAAGATACTGTTGCTGCATAGAAAATTCCTTTTCTAGTTTGGCTATCTGAAGATTTGTGACATCCTCCGCCAGTTTTTTCTTATCCAGTACCTGCTCCTGTTGCTTGGTTCTAGTCTCAACTATCTTCTGATAGGTTTCCCGGTTAACTTCTTTAGATACAATCTTTTTAGTACCGTTAGGCTGTACCTCTTCCATATCAACTTTATAAATAGCGTCAGCTGACAGATTCTGCAGTGAAAAGCCATGCTTGTAAAACAGATAGCCAAGCCCTAACACAGTGAAAATCATGCCGCAAACCACAATACTCTTCCATTTAAATAGCAAGTACTTGGCTAATTTTATTAAATCTATCTCAACATCATCCTGTTGCATAACATTTATCCTTCTAGATAAGGTTACTGAATATACATATGTAAAATTATATGCATTTTATCAGCAAAGAACTTCCTTATGTACCGACAAAGCACTAAATCTGTTTATTATACCATACAACCGAAAAGGCATGATCCCCTCATTAAACATGAAGAAAAAACATCTTTAGACAAATGCGAGCTTTTTTTCTGTAAGAAGCGACGGCCCAAGTAAAAAAATTATGATGGAATTAAAAAAAACAAAAAAAAAAACTAATATATAGTCCAAGACTTTCGGCATAATAATGCGGTTTATAGGAATTTACGGTTTTTCTTAAAACCGATGATTTTACTCCTTATGCATTTTTCAATACTAAGGACCAATACATGAAAAAACATTTATTACCAATTTCGCTTTTAGCCACAGCATTTATAAGTATTTTTGCCTCAGGATGCAAAGAAGAAACACAGTCTCAGGCAATGTCTCCAAAAGCCTATCCGATGATGACACTGCAGCGCGGAGACCTGATCTTTAAACAGGAGTATCCTGCTACCATCAAAGGAATACATGATGTGGACATATATCCACAGGTAACAGGCAACATTACTGCTGTCAATTTTGAAGAAGGCATGATAGTAAGTAAAGATCAGGAGTTATTCCATATTGATCCTATCCCCTATGAGGCCAGTTATGAAAGAGCTCGTGCCAATGTAGCCAAGGCAGAAGCCGATCTGGCCAGCGCCATATTCGACAGAGATGCCAGAACAGAATTATTTAGGAAATCTGCTACCTCTAAACTAGATCAGATTAAGGCTCAAAGTGCCTATGATGAATCAGAAGCCCACTTAAGAGAGGCCCAAGCCCAGTTAAAGGCAGCCAAACAGGATCTTGATAACACCGTTATCAAAAGTCCTGTGAATGGCATTTTAGGCATGTGTGATATCCATGTAGGGTCTTCAGTCAGCCCCTCCATGTCAAAACCACTCATCAGCGTATCCGACAACAGTTCTGTGAGAGCATATTTTTCACTCACAGAAAGTGTCATTCTGTTTATCCAAAAAGCCAGTGAGATTAAAATCGTTGACGAAGAGAGTAACGATAGTGGCACTCACGATGGTTCATATAAAGTATTCTTTAAACTTGCCGATGGTACCGACTATCAGTATCCGGGTTATATTGACGCCATGTCCGGAATTGTGGATAAAGCCACTGGCTCAGTAAGCATTCGTGCCACTTTCCCAAATCCAGAACGAATTATACAGAGTGGTGGTGCGGGAACCATCGTCATTCCTATAAAAATAAAAAATCAGATCATAATTCCTCAGACTGCGACATTTGAAATCCAAGATAAAGTGTTTGTCTACAAGAATGTAGACGGTAAGGCTAAAGCCACACCAATTCAGATTATGTCTATCGATGATGGAGTCAATTATGTGGTCATAAACGGTCTTGAAGTTGGTGACGAAATTGTGACCAATGGAGCCGGACTCTTACGAGAAGGCACACCGATTGTCAAACAGGAGGAATCTACAAAGGCTCCTCAGGCAGACGCAAAATCCGCACCTGCCGCCACCGATAACAAGGATCCTGATACCGCTAAGCAGCATGAGAATAAAGGGGAATAAAAGCCATGTCGCCCAAATTTTTTGTTGATCGTCCTATTTTTGCGTGCTGTATATCCGTTTTAATGCTGATTTTAGGACTTGTCAGTCTACGTGTCTTACCTGTAGAACAGTATCCGGATATTGCCCCACCAACGGTGGTGGTTTCAGCAAACTATAACGGTGCCAGTGCCGCAACCGTGCAAAAAAGTGTGATTGTACCACTAGAAGAAGCAATTAATGGTGTTGAGGATATGCTGTATATGACCTCAACTGCCACCAACTCAGGTTCTGCCACCATTAATATATATTTCCGCCAGGGTTGTGATGCTGATATGGCTGCCGTGAACGTACAGAACCGTGTTGCCAAAGTAACATCAAGTCTGCCCGAATCTGTCACCAAAAATGGTGTCACTACCCAAAAACAGCAGGCCAGTCAGTTAAAGATCATCTGTATCTATTCGACAGAAAAGGCTTATGATGAAACCTTTTTGTCAAACTACCTCAATATTAATGTCGTACCACAGATTAAACGTATTACAGGTGTCGGTGGTGTGACTGTATTAGGTAGTGACTACGCCATGCGTATCTGGCTTAATCCACAGAAAATGGTAGAATACCAGGTCGTACCGCAGGATATAGTTAGAGTTCTGGCTGAACAGAATATTGAGTCTGCAACAGGTACTCTCGGTGAGGATTCCAATAACACCTTCCTCTATGCATTAAAATACCGTGGTCGTTATGAACATCCTGATGAATACGGCAATCTTGTGATTAAATCCCTGCCTAATGGTAATGTATTACGCATTAGAGATGTTGCCACTGTAGAACTGGGTGCAGAATCATACTCTTATAATAACGAGATTCAAGGACATCCTGGCTCAACATTCATGGTTATGCAGACTTCTGGCTCTAATGCCAACGAGATCATTACCGAGATTAATGCCCTTGAAGACAAAATCCGTAAAGAACTGCCTCGTGGCATCTACCTTGTAGATCTGCTAAGTGCCAAAGATTTCCTCGATGCTTCGATTGGAGAAGTTATTGAAACCCTGCTCGAGGCTATTGCCCTCGTTATCATTGTGGTTTACATATTCCTGCAGTCACTGCGTTCTACTATCATTCCTCTGATTTCTATTATCGTATCGCTGGTGGCCACTTTCGCCTTCATTCTGATAGCAGGATTCAGTATCAACCTTTTAACGCTCTTTGCGCTTATTTTGGTGATAGGAACCGTGGTGGATGATGCCATTGTGGTGGTAGAAGCGGTACAGGCTAAATTTGAACATGGCGAGAACAGTCCATATAAGGCAACGGTATCTGCCATGGAAGGTATTACCTCAGCCATTATCACCACCTCTTTGGTTTTTATGTCGGTCTTCGTACCAGTATGTTTTATGGGAGGCACCTCAGGAACCTTCTACACCCAGTTTGGTGTCACCATGGCTGTAGCAGTAGGTATTTCCGCAGTAAATGCGCTGACTTTATCTCCAGCATTATGTGCTATTTTAATGAAACCAACAGGCTTTGATAAACCTGAAAATCAGAAAGGTTTTACCTATCGCTTTCATGTAGCATTTGACTCGGCTTTTTCTAGAATGACCGACAAATACCTGGCTGTTTTGGAGATACTGGTTAAAAGAAAATCCATTGCTGCAGGAATTTTAATTCTGAGTGCAGTCTTTATGACCGTACTGATGATGAATACCCGTACCGGCCTTATTCCTGATGAGGACACTGGTACCGTTTTCGTAGCTGTGACCACTTCCCCAGGCTATACTCTAAATGAGACCCGTAAAAGTATGGCCGAAGTCCAGGAGCGCATCAAGGATATACCGCAGATTGAGGTTCTGACCAATATCAGTGGCTATAACCTCTTGGGTGGTGCCCAGTCAACCTCTGGAGGAACCTTTATTATCAGACTTAAAAACTGGGAAGAGCGAGAAGGGGTTGAAAACAGTAAGGATGCAGTTATCGGTGAAATCATGCGACGTACAGCAGATATTCGCAGTGCTGAGGTCTTTGCCTTTGCTCCTCCTATGATCTCAGGTTATGGAACCTCTAACGGTCTTTCCCTGTCGGTACAAGACAAGAAAGGTGGTGACATCAATGAGCTCTTTGCTGTAACTACGTCCTTCCTAACCGAACTCAATAAACGGCCGGAAGTACTAAGTGCCATGACCACCTTTGATCCTCGATTTCCACAGTATGAGCTGTCGGTAGATGCGGTCAAGTGCAAGAGAATGAATATATCTCCTAACGATATCCTGAGTACTCTTTCAACCTACATCGGCGGCAGTTACTCCTCAGATATCAACCTTTATTCAAAGCTCTACAAGGTATATGTTCAGTCTCATGCCAACTTAAGACTTGACCTCAACTCCTTCTCCAGTATCTTCGTCCGCTCTAACAGTGGAGAGATGATGCCGATTAGTCAGTTCATTAACTTTAAAAGAGTCTATGGACCTGAGTTACTAAATCGTTTCAACCTCTTCTCTTCAATCAGTGTCAACGTGGCCTTAAAACCAGGCTACAGTTCTGGTGAGGGACTTAAAGCCGTTGAGGAAGTTGGAAATCAGGTTTTGCCAACAGGCTATGGCTATGAATACAGTGGTATGACCCGTGATGAGGCCACTCAGGGTAATACCACCATCATTATTTATACCATGTGTCTTATTTTTATATATCTTATTCTCTGTTCCTTGTACGAAAGTGTACTTATTCCGCTAGTGGTTATGCTATCCATTCCTAGCGCCATTTTAGGATCATTTATCTTCGCCAATATAATGGATGTAGAGAATAATATCTATATGCAAACCGGTCTTATCATGTTGATAGGTCTTATTAGTAAAACTGCCATTCTGCTCACGGAGTTCGCGTCAGAAGAACGTCGTGCCGGAAAATCAATTGTCGAGGCAGCCCTAAGCGCATCTAAAGCCAGATTGAGACCTATTCTTATGACCTCCATATGTATGGTCGTAGGTTTACTTCCTTTGGTAGTGGCAAGCGGCGTTGGCGCCAATGGTAACCGCTCACTCGGTGTCGGTGTGGTAGGTGGCATGGTGCTTGGCATTGTTGCTCTTATCTTCATTACTCCGATCTTCTTTATCATCGCTCAAAGTATTTCAGAGCGTTTTGCCCATAAAAAAGAAGATTAAGCCATACCTTCTTTACAATCCCGGTGAGTTATCATCGGGATTTTTTTTAACAAACAGCCCCAAATTAGGATAATCTGCCCCAAAATAAAGCATACAAAAATCCCAAAATATTCCCGTCATCGCTCAATTTCTTTAAATAATACCTTGATTATTAAGTTTATTTTAATAACAAACGAGCAATTATTTCCAAGGATAAGAAAACGTTTTCATAACTTTCGCAATTTTTTGTAGGCCAGTAACCTTATGCTAAAATTATAAACAATAAAATTGTAAGCATAAACGCTTCCAATAGGTACTTTTCTTCTTGATAGAGATTACTACAATGCTTGATTTAATTGATGAATTCGTTAACATCGTCAGTGGCTTTCTATGGACTTACATTGTCATAGCACTGCTGATCCTGGCAGGACTTTTCTTTACGATAAAAACAGATTTTGTGCAGATACGCTATCTTGGTGAAGCGATTCGCGTCTTAAAACACGGAGTTGTCGGACACAAAACCAAAGGCAAGGAGATCAGCTCTTTTCAAGCTTTCTGTATCAGTACAGCCTCACGTGTGGGCACAGGTAATATTGCCGGCATTGCTATAGCCATTACCATGGGGGGACCAGGTTCTATATTCTGGATGTGGATAATTGCCATTATCGGCAGTGCCACTGGTTTTATCGAAAGCACTCTGGCTCAGATTTACAAGGTTCCTTATCCTGAGGGTGGCTATCATGGTGGTCCTGCCTACTATATTAAAAATGCTCTAAAACAGCCACTGGTAGCATGTATCTTCGCTATTCTGATAAGTATTACTTTTGCCCTTACTTACAATTCAGTGCAGTCCAACACTATTACTAACGCTGTAGTAAAAGTATTTAACCTCAATCAGTACTTTAACGGCTACGAGAACATCATAACCGGACTCATACTGTGCGTACTTACTTCTATGGTAATTTTTGGTGGTGCAAGACGTATTGCCAAGGTTTCAACCGTGCTGGTGCCAGTGATGGCTATGATTTATCTACTTATCTCTCTAGTTATCTTTATAATGAATATCAATGCCGTACCAGATATGATCGCCATCATTTTCCATGATGCCTTTGAACCACAGGCTGCAGTAAGTGGGGGATTCGCCGGAGCCATAATGGTAGGTATCAAAAGAGGTCTATTCTCCAATGAGGCAGGTGAAGGTTCTGTGCCAAATGCTGCCGCCTGCGCAACCACCTCACATCCTGTAAAACAGGGACTTATTCAGGGCTTTGGCGTATTTGTGGATACCCTTATTATCTGTAGCGCCTCGGCAGTAATCGTACTGCTTTCAGGACAGTATGAAATAGGAGGGGAGGTAACTGGCATTAATCTTATCCAAAATTCCCTATCCACACAGTTAGGCGCATGGTCCGAATATTTTATGACCTTCACCATTACCCTATTTGCCTTTAGTTCTATAATTGGTAATTATTACTATGGAGAAATAAATATTGGCTTTTTAACCAACAATAACAATATCATGACCATCTTTAGAATAATGGTGGTAATGATGGTTTTCTTTGGAGCCTACGCCAGCCTGTCATTAGTATGGGATATAGCCGATCTCTTTATGGCACTTTTAACGATAACCAACCTTTATGCCATAATCAGACTCTCCAAAGATGCCTTTTTAGCCCTAAAGGACTATCGCGAACAAAAATCTCTTGGTATCAAAGAGCCTGTATTCAAAGCCAATACTTTGCCAGATAAAGATGCAATTGCGGCATGGGGCAATGAAGGTAAATATCTAAAAGAACACGAGGACGAACAAAAATTAAGAAGTATAAATAATAGCTAAAGGCATTCCTCAACCAATCTCAAACAAGGCGTATCAAAGATACGCCTTTTTTATGCTCATAGCCAAAGCGGACTAGAGACTCACGACACCTGAAGACATAGAAAAAAATGAGTCTCTATATAAAGAAGAAGGG
>CACYBT010000041.1 GCA_902772715.1 uncultured Succinivibrio sp. | reverse complement strand
TATCCCCTGACTTTAAGGTTACATATACGGAAGATACGCCCTGATCAATAACTGTAGAAATTGAGCTGATATCAGGCTCAAATAATTTCATAGTCTCAATAAGAATTTTTCTCTTCTCTTCATTAAGATTAACCTTACTCAGCCACTCTGCTGTACTTTGAGAATTACTGAAAACATTTTTGAAGATAACCATATTCTCAAACGGCCAAAGCGGACCTTTTTGGGGATTGACTGACATCCCGCTGTTATCCTTCATATTTTCAGGATAAAACATGATACCATCAGTATAAATAAAGCAGTTGCCTGAGTTCTTGTAACTTCTGCTGTCAATCTCAATATGCAGTGAAGAATAGACACTCTGTTTTAAAGGATCTGCTGCATATTCCTGATTCAGCAGGGAACCTGCTGCACCATTCTGAAAAACTCCGAAGTTATTAAGATTCTTCTTTACCTTTATTACAGACAGGTCTTTTTTAGCAACACCATTTTCATGATCATCATATTTGTTATCCTCATTGATTAAAGGTCGTTCATATCCGATTTCAAAATCATCAGATTGATAAGTGTTATAGAAAAGCTGATCCCAGATTTTAGACGGTTTTGTGTTTTTGGTAAAAGCCTCATTATGAAGATTCATCAGAAAAGCAAAATAATTAGGCATCAGGAAAACATTCTGAATCAGCAGTGCTTCAAGAACAGAAGATTTACCAACATTATTCTTCCCGCCAAAAATTGTTATCGGAGCAAGATTAGAAATCTCTATTGCTTCAAAACACCTAAATTTTTTTATATATAATCCGGAAATCATATGATTAAACCTACAAAATCAGTGCTCTAAAATCTTTACTTATTAAGACTGAGCATATAAAGCCACAAAACTTATTTTACAGGTAACAGTTTGCAATAAAGAAATTGATGAATTCGACAATTGCTTTATTATTTCTACCTGTTACCGTTTCTTTGCCTATCCTGCTCGGAAATCCCATTTATATTCTTTACGACATCCAAATGGAGCTGATCATTATCACATAATCTTAAGTTCCCTAGCATAAATTGCTAGCACAATTTTTCCTAAAATTCGATCAAATTGATGTGTGGAGATCGGTACTGCCAATCTCAATTTGATGTTGGTATTTCCTAATTCTAGCCTTCCGTCGCAGTGTCTTTTACCTATTTAGTATCAGCAAACAAACTCCTACCCACAGCATTACTCCAGTCCTTAATCTGTGCATACATCCTCGTCTCTTTGAATAAATCAAACGTAAATCCTGTTAAAAGACACTTTACAAAGACATTTAGTCTGTAGTTATGAATGTGTTGGCTAGAAGAGCGAGTTTTTAACTCCTCACTTAATTTACTTATGAAGTCATGGCCATTTGTGACTTCATAGTTATCAGCGTTATTTTTTGAAGAAGTGAAGGCATGATAAGCGGATATAACATCCTCAATGCAGCCTTCCATCAAAAGTTTCTTCTTTTTATCTAACAAAGTTGCTTCGATAAGATAACGCACGGATTGAAGATCTTCTATTCTTTTTCCTGCCGGACTAAAAGCATTGAAATTAAGACCAAGATCCTGATGTATATTGAACCATCTTAGATAACTTAAGACTTTTAATTGTGAAAAGACGGATAAAATTACATTAGGATCGTATGGCACAGCATTATTTTCAAAGAATGATTTTTGCGACTTGATGTGCTTAAAACACATCATTTCAAGATCATGACAGTCTGTCAGAAAAAAATTCTCGTCACCTATCTTCTCATTATCCAATCTTGAAAAATCAGCATCTCTTATGGCAAAGAAAAGATAATCCTTCTCTTTTAACCTTGTGAATAACTCTTCAAGAAATCCTTTGCCATTGGAGATACAGATTTTAACCTGCAAAGGGTCAAAGAATTTGAAATACAAATCTAAATCATCCGCCCCTTCTACTAATAAGATACATTTATCCGCATGTGCAGGATGATCAATTAAGTTGGGTGCACCTATAAATCTCCGATCAACCAAAAAAATATTAGGCTTATTTTGTAGGTGCAATATAGTTATCTTTCACCAAAGGAAC
>CACYBT010000040.1 GCA_902772715.1 uncultured Succinivibrio sp. | reverse complement strand
TGAAATATAATATCCTGTGACATCGCATGGCTCCTATACAAAACTTACCACTTTGTATTCTAGCATAGCTTTTAACGCTATTGAGGATGTTAATTAAGTAAAGATAGGCTGTGAATAGTAACTGTGAATACGCTATTTTTTCAAATTAACATTCACAAAAAGACTAATGTATTCTAAAATATGCTATTTAGACGTCTTACGTGGACATACGTTATATTTACAATTTAAGGATTTTTTCGGTGGAAACTTTGGAACAGCAGCAGAATAATGTGTCATCTGCTGAAAGCAATCAGGAAAATGTAGTAGGCCATAACTCTAATGAAGGGGATAAAAGTGATAAAGAGTCACGTTTAGCCCATGTGAAAGAGGCTTTAGGACTTCTTTACGTTAACTTTCCTAAGGCTTTTATCAAAGAAGGTAATGTTAAACCTTTAAAGATTGGTATTTTTAATGATCTCAAGGGAAAAATTGAGGGTATTGAGGGGTTAACTCTGTCCAAAGTCAGAGCAGCGTTAAGAATGTACACTTCTCAGTTACGCTATCTGCATTCTGTGGTCGAAGGAGCCAAAAGAATCGATCTTGAAGGAAATGAGATTGAGGATATTATAACCTTAGAACATGTGGAGTATGCTAAAGGACGCATAAGTGAGATTAATGCTAAGAGCAAACCTAAATCCCAAAAGAGTTTTAAGAAGTTTGCATCAAAGAATAATGAGAATGGCGATAAGGAACGTGCAAAACCTAGTGTTATCTATCGTAAAAAAACAATGAAGATTGCCGGAGATAAACCAACCGCAGCAGATTTGAAGCAGGGAGTTGAAGTACTGGTCTTAAGTTCCGAGAAAAAATTTGTGCGAGGAGTGGTTGCCAAGGACTGTGAGAAAGAATCAGTCATGATAACCTTAAAATCAGGATTAACAGTTAATTTGCCTTTTGATAGGGTGTTACTGCCAAAGAGAAATAAAGGGAAAAACTAATTTAAAGTGAATACATTAAAAAAACTTACCTTATCTTTTGTTTTTGCCTGTCTGTGTGGCAGTGCTGTGGCAGAAATGACTGTTCCAAAAAAGGAGAATCTGCCTGTTTTACTCCCAGAGGAAAGACACAAGACGGTATGTCCGCGTATTTATAGTCTGCTGACCAGAGCCCATTACAAGATAATCAATGTTGATGATAAGTTTGCCGATAATGTGCTTGATAGGCTCATGAGTTTTCTTGATTACACTCATTCTCTTTATACGCAGCCTGAAGTAGATGCCATCTACGGCGATAAGCAGAGTATTTTAAGCAGTATCAATCAGTGTAATCTATCCTATCCTTTTGAAATATATAATCAGAATATAAAAAAAAGGTATCAGAAATACGAGTTTTTGCTCAATAACCTTAAAGAAGATCTTGATTTAACTGCTGAAGGACATATTGAGTTGAATCGTAGTAAGGCTCCTTATGTTGCTGATGAGGCTGCTTTAAAGGATTTATGGCTACGTGAATTAAGAAATGACTTTGAATCGCAGCTGTTAAACGGTAAAGAGCGCAAAGAGGTAACCAAGCGGCTCAAAAACCGTTATATAGCCTCCATGCGACGTATCTCGCAGATAACCTCAGAGGATGTATTCTCGGTTTTTGAAAATGCTTTTGCCACTGCCATTGATCCGCATACCAATTATTTTGGACCTGTGGAGTCTGAGAATTTCAATGACGATCTTAACCTTTCTCTAGAAGGTATAGGTGCTGTTTTATCACAGGATGATGAGTTTACGGTCATTGAGCAGATCCTACCGGGTTCTCCTGCGGAAAAATCCAAACAGTTAAAGCCTAAAGACAGAATCATCAGTGTCAAGCAGAAGGATGGCCGTTTTGAGGAAATAATAGGCTGGAGATTAACCGAGGTTGTCAAAAAAATCAAAGGCAAGAAGGGAACTAAGGTAACCTTGGAGATTGAGCGTGATGAAGGCTCTATGACCAAGAATTTTACCGTGGAAATCGTGCGTGACAAGATTAGACTGCAGGATAAGGAAGCCAAATCCAAGGTTTACAATGCCTATGATGGTAAGAAGATTGGAGTGATAACCATTTCGAGTTTCTATACGGATCTTCATCAGAATGTAAAGCGTGAACTTGCCAAATTAAAGGCAGAGAATGTTGATGGGGTCATTGTAGATCTGCGCAACAATGGCGGTGGACTGTTGCCTGAGGCCGTGTATACTACAGGCCTTTTCATCACGGCAGGTCCGGTGGTTTTGGTAAGAGATTTGAACTCCAACGAAATTCCTTATGAGGATGAAGATGGCGCTTTTGAGTATGTGGGACCTTTAGTGGTGCTAATCAATCGTCTTTCGGCCTCCAGTTCTGAAATTATGGCTGCGGCTTTGCAGGATTATGGAAGAGCGCTGGTGGTGGGGGACACCTCATTCGGAAAGGGGACAGTACAGCAGAGTCGTCCTTTGTCTCGTCTTTATGACATGGCTACTCAGGATTATGGTTCAGTTCACTATACCATTGCCAAATTCTATCGTATCAATGGTGGCTCTACCCAATTGCGTGGTGTTGAGCCAGATATAGTGTTGCCATCCATTTTGGATGTGACGGAGTTAGGCGAGAAATATGAGCCTAATGCTTTAAAATGGGATAAAATCTCCAAGATAGACTACAGTCGCTATGGAGACCCTGTATTATATAAAGAGCAGCTCTCGGCTAATTCCGTAAAGAGAATGGCTAAAGATCCGCTTTTTGCCATTATTAAGGCCGAACATGAACGCTACGATGAGTTCACCAAAAAGAATGTGTTACCGCTAAATTTTGCCAAAAGAGAGGCGATGTTCAAGGAAGATCAGAATTTTGCCCTTAAGAATGCCAACGACAGACTTCAGCACATGGGTAAAGAACCGATTAAAGCCTTAAAAGATCTTCCTAATAATTTTGAATTCGAGGATCCTATTCTTCTTGAGACAGTAAATATTGCTGCTGATTATGTACAGTTACAGCAGAAAAAGAATATTGGTTCTGAAGGTAATGCTTCATAGGATTAAGCGTGTTCAGGAGAAGCCCAGCCTTGAGTTGGGCTTTTTTTAGAAAATTTATTGTTGCAATTTAGTAGAGATGGTGTATGAAAGATAAATCTGCAAGCTATACTGTAAAAAAGAGAAGTGATTATAAGGCTCCTGATTTTACAGCCATAAAAACTGAATTAACTTTTGTCCTTGATGACACCAGTACAGTGGTGACCAATACTACCCTGTATCGCCGACTTAGTCCGAATAAAAGTCTTCCTTTAAGACTTGATGGCGAAATGCTTAAGTTGAATTATGTAAGACTAGATAAAGCAGACTGCAAGTATGCCGTAAAAGGGAATATTCTTGAGATTGAAGATGTTCCTGATGAGTTTACGCTCGAGATTGAAACGGTGATTAATCCTTCTGAAAACACCAGTCTTATGGGACTTTACAAATATAATGGCTGTTACTGTACGCAGTGTGAACCTGAAGGCTTTCGGAGAATAACCTATTTTTTAGACCGTTCTGATGTACTATCCACTTATAAAGTGACTATTGTTGGTCCTGAATTTGGCTGTGGTGTGCTACTTTCAAACGGTAATCTTATTGAAGAAGGCAATAAAAAGGGACGGCCCTATGCCATTTTTGAGGATCCTTTCCCTAAGCCATCCTATCTTTTTGCTCTAGTGGCAGGTTCCTTTGATATCTTAAACGATACCTATACAACCATAAGCGGCAAAAAAGTTGATATTTCTTTGTATGTGGATCGTGGCTATTATGACAGAGGCACATGGGCATTATCCTGCATTAAGGAGGCTATGGCCTGGGATGAGAAGCGTTTTGGCCTTGAGTATGATTTAAAGCGCTTTAGCGTGGTGGCAGTGGACTTTTTTAATTTTGGGGCCATGGAAAACAAGAGTCTTAACGTTTTTAACTCCATGTATGTGCTGGTAGATCCGGCAGTGGCAACCGATAATGAGTTCTATAATGTGCAGAGTGTCATAGGTCATGAGTATTTCCATAATTATACTGGAGATCGGGTAACTTTGCGGGATTGGTTTCAGTTATCCTTAAAAGAGAGTCTTACGGTATTTCGCGATCAGGAATTTTCATCAGATAGAGCTAACCGTGCTCTGACACGACTCAAGGCGATTAATGTGATCCGCAGTGCTCAGTTTGCAGAAGATGCCTCGCCTATGGCACATCCGGTACGTCCTGAAGAAGTCATGGAGATGAATAACTTTTATACCGTGACTATCTATGATAAAGGTGCAGAAATTATAAGAATGATCCATACTCTTATAGGTGAAGAACGCTTTAAAAAGGCTCTGCAGTTTTATCTTGAGAAGTTTGACGGTAAGGCCGCTACCATTGAGGATTTTCTATGCTGTTTTGAAGAGAGTGCTAACATTGATTTACAGCAGTTTAGGCGCTGGTATACCCAGGCCGGTACCCCAAGAGTTAAGGCTTCATGGCAGCATGCTGACGGACAGATGCATCTATACTTAGCGCAACATACGCCTAAAACCTTGGGTCAGGAAAAAAAGGAACCTTTTTATATACCGGTAAGACTGTCATTTATGGATCAAAAAGGTCATAAAGTCCGTCCCTATGAACTTAAAACCGATGACTTTGTGGTTTTAAAGGAGGAAACACAGGAATTTGTTTACTCTGTAGGTGAGGATGTATTACCGGTAATCCTCGAGGATTTCTCCGCTCCGGTAAAACTTGAGGCCCCTTATACTGAAGAGGATTTATTACGGCTTATTGCCTACTGTGACGATCCTTTTATCAAGGTGGATGCCGCTACACGTCTACAGAGGGCTAATGTTGAGGCCAATATGCTCAATGCTAGTGATTCTCAGAATTTTGTTGAACCTGTGGCTCTTATCAAAGCCTATGACCGACTTTTTGAGAAATTTGATGGTACAACAGATCTTGTAGCCTTGTGTGCTGCACTTACCATTCAGGATCTGCAGTTCTTCATGGAAACTTTTGATGTCATTGAAGATGTTGACAGGCTATATAGATGCCGGGAACATCTTATGGAAACCGTAGCCGTAGCCCTAGATAGCAGATTTTTACATATTTTCAATACTATTAATCCTACGACTCACGAGTACAGTGTGGATAATATGCAAAAGCGTATGCTCAAAAATCTTGCCCTAAAGATGCATGCCACAGCCTTAAAGGTTAAGGGCAATACTAATGAGGCTTCTGATTTTGTCTATAAATATTACCGACATTCCTTTAATATGACCGATACTCTTGAGTCTATGCAGGATGCGGTGCATATGGGACTTGAGTGCAGTAAGGACATTCTAATTGATTTTGAGAAAAAACATCAAAATGATCCGCTTGTGTTTAATAATTTCTTTAGGGTACAGTCCTCTGTTGCCAACCATAATGCCATAGATAATGTTAAGCGTCTTCTGTCCCATCCTGCATATGACATCAAGAATCCGAACCGGGTTCGTGCTTTAGTTGGTACTTTGGCGCTGTCAAATCCTGTTGCTCTGCACGATATCTCTGGTGATGGTTATACATTACTAAAAGCAGAGATAGTAAGACTTAATACGATAAACGAGAATGTAGCCGCACGTCTGGTGACACCATTACTCTCATTTAGAAGATTTGATGCAAAAAGACAGGAGCTGATTCTAAATGAGTTACAATCTATTATGAAAATGCCGAACGTTTGCCGTTCAATTTACGAGAAGGTAAGCCAGGCTTTAAAGGAGCAATAATAATATGAGTGGTCATCGCTATCGTTTTAATATTTCCATGAGTAAGGAAATGCTGTTAGATGTCTATAAGGGTGCGATTCAGCGTGTTCGTGTACGGACCTATGAAGGCCTGGTTTTAGATCTTGATGCCAATCATCTTAAAAATTTTACTACTAAAGACGGCATTCACGGTGAATTTGAACTGGTGACCACAGCAGACAATCAGTTTGTCAAAATAATTCAGTTAAGAAAATTTTAAAAGGGGCATCATGTCATATTTTCCATATGCGCTTTATCCTTATGTGATAAAGCCGTTGCTTTTTTCTTTAGATGCTGAGCAGGCTCATGACATTATTCTCAGAATGGCGGCATTCTCGTCTAACCCTTTATGTTTAAAGATCTTTTCCCAAGAGACCATGCCTTGTCCTGTAAAGATGATGGGGCTTACTTTCAAAAATCCTTTGGGACTGGCGGCAGGGCTTGATAAAAATGCTGAGGCTGTGGATTTCTTTTTGGGATTGGGCTTTTCACATGTAGAGGTTGGCACTGTTACTCCTAGAGCACAAGACGGTAATCCTAAACCACGACTTTATAGAGTACGTGCTGCAGAAGGTATTATTAACTTCATGGGCTTTAATAATAAAGGTGTGGATAATCTAAGAGAAAATCTCAAAAAACGACGTAGTGAGGGCATTGTCGGTGTTAGTATTGGCAAAAATGAGAATACTCCACTTGAAAAGGCACTTGATGATTATCTTTACTGTATGGATCTCATTTATGAGTTGGCTGATTATGTTGCAGTCAATATCTCCTGTCCTAATACTCCTGATCTTGTCAAACTGCAGAACAAGGCACATCTTTCAGAGCTGGTAGGGGGCTTAAAAAATAAACAGAAAGCGCTTTGTGAAAAATATCATAAATATGTTCCTATGGTGGTTAAAATTTCTCCCGATCTAAGTGACAGTATGCTCGATGATCTCTGCTTTGTCTGCTTAAATTATGAAATAGATGCATTAACCTGTACAAATACTACAGTTTCCCGTGACTCTATCTATGGTATGGAATTTGCCTCTATGCAAGGTGGTTTATCTGGGGTGCCTTTAAGAGCATTGAGCAACCAGTGTTTAGAGAAAGTGAAAGACCGAGTAGGCAATAAGATCCCTCTTATCGGCGTAGGTGGAATTGATAGTCCCATCGCTGCCAAAGAGAAAATGGAGAAGGGGGCAAGTCTTATACAGCTTTATACCTCATTAATCTATAAAGGCCCGGAGCTGGTTCGAAATATTGTAAATAGCATTGGCTATATAGGATAAGTGTCAACGACTATGAGCGCAAAATGTGGCTAATTTTTTAATTTAGTCACAAAAATAATAATTTATTCTTGACTTAAGTATGACAGTGTTTAATTCTATGAATCATATTAGTAATTGGGTTTTGGTATGATTAGGTTTTTTCTTTTTTTATTTCTTCTTTTCTCTCTACATGTTTCTTCTGCAGTAACTGGTTTTAAACACGAAATGCGAGATTTTGTGGTTCGTGAGTCAAGCATCTCTTCAACCTTTTATAATCTTAAATATAATATTAATTCTGATGAATATAAGAATTTAAGGCTCTTCTCTAGTCTTAGTGGGTGAAATGTTCAAAAAAAATTTTTACACGTATATATAATATTTGTATGTGATTCGCTTCTTTG
>CACYBT010000039.1 GCA_902772715.1 uncultured Succinivibrio sp. | reverse complement strand
TAACATTTATCGGTAATTTTAAGGTTTACCGAATCCTAAGTGCTGTTATTGTCTTTCTATTGCACTGTCTACTTTTAATTGATGCCAAGATTTATCTCACTATAAAGGTACATTTAGACTGGTCTGTTGTTTCTCTTATGCTAAGAGATCTGAATTTTAAGACTGGACTCAACTTCAATTTCATGTACATAGCGATGATACTGCTTATTGCAATTGAAATATTTTTTGTAAAACTTGCCACTCGGGAAGTTTATAGAAGTGAAGTCAGACATAATTATTTTCCAAGCGCTATTATGGCAGTTGTGACTGTATGTTTTATCTGCTCACATAGCATATTTATCTGGGCGGATGCAACAGCCTATGAAAAAATAACGAATATGCGTTCTGTTTTTCCGGCCCATTACCCTATGACAGCAAGAGATTTTCTGTCTAATCATGGTTGGATAGATAATGTCAATCCTAATCTTGACGGCATGTCAACATCAAGTATTAAATATCCTTTACAAAAAATTTCAGTAAAATCTCCAGAACATCTACAGAATATCATTGCCATATATATAAACGGTTTATCGTATGTTGATCTGGATATGGAAACCACTCCAAATCTGTTAAAACTCAAACTAGAAAATCTGAGTTATGATAATCATTTCTTACCATATTCTGATTTTCACGATAACCTTTTTGGCACATGGTATGGGCTACCCATCCAGTATGAAAACGATTTTATAGATCATTCCATTGATACGGTTCTAGTAGATGAAATGCAGCATCAAGAATACATCATGCGCACCTTTACCAGCGGTCTTACCAAGGATGATCTTGATTACTTTAAAGATCTTGCCGGAATGAATATATCTCGCATCAGGAATCTTAATCTAGATAAAGAGCTGATTTCTTCTGTAAAATCCTTTATAGAAAACAGCAGCAACCATAATTTTGCGATAAATATAATCAGTAATACTCTCATACAAAAAAGCACGTTATCAACAAAACAGTACAAGCATTATTTAAAACAACTAGATGAGTTAATTGGCGAATTCATAACTCAGTTACAGCAAAGCGGATTAAACAGCAACACTTTAATTATGATTTCGTCAATGTGTGGAAATCAGAAATATGGTGCACACAGCAGTTTCTCGAAAATAAAACAGCAGGTACCTCTTATCTTTATTATGGCCAATGGAAATTCAATTGGAGTATCCAAAGATCTTCTCTCATCAGCATTTGATATAAACCCAACGCTTGCTGTTGAAATATTAGGGGTAAAGTCCCCATGTGTTAATTATGGAATAGGAGATGATCTTATGACACTCCAGTCCCGAGATTTTATTCCTTCAACTCAAGGAAACTTCCTTGTTCTTATTGATAAGGAAAAAGTTTCTGTTTATCAAAGAAATGGTAAGGTCGTATATGATAAAGAAGGTCAACTATCAGAAGGAAAACCAAATCTAGAAAATCTTATACGTGCTTTAAGTATGTTTAATCGTTTCAGACAGTAAAACCGAGAAAAAAATGCAATTAACCGAACAGAATGTCCAGGAAGTAATTGTGGAGGCTTCCAAACACAAGGCTGTATTCATTTTCTTTTACATAAATGCCAAAGAATGTGAAAAAGCGGCATCAGCGCTAAAAACAGCGATAAGTGAGGATAACAGTTACATCTCGTTAGTTGAAGCCGATGTGACACAAAGAGTAGGTCAGGCGATTGCCGGACAATTAGGTTTACAGAGTGTGCCAACCCTTGTAATAATGCAGAATTCAAGACCCGTTGATGCGCTACAGGGAGATGAAATTGTTGAAAAATTGCCTGAAACCATAAAAAAATATATGCCTTCTGCTGCTCAATTGCTGATTGAAGAGGCTCAAAGACTAGAGGCAGAGGACAAAACTGCAGAGGCTCTAGTTAAAGCTCAGGAAGCCTACACTCAAGATGAAAAGAATACCAATACCAAACTTGTTTATGCTAGACTTTTAATTAAGCAGAAGTCCCTGCAGAAAGCGCATACCATATTGGATAATCTGCATCGCGAAGAACAGGATCTGCAGGAATTTAAAGATCTTTTATCAGCACTAACTCTTGCTGAGCAGGCTCAAGACAGTCCTGCATTAAAAGAGCTGGAGAATAAATACAAGAATAGTCCTGAAAACACTGATATTGTTATTCAGTATGCTGTAGCGTTGTCTGAGGTTGGAAAGAAAGAACAGGCGCTTGCTATTTTGTATTCAGTATTAGCAAAAGATTTAGGAAACGAAAATGTTAAAAAAACTTTTTTAGATATTCTAAATACACTAGGGGGAGATCCTCTGCAGAACAGGTATCGCCGCAAACTTTACACGCTAATGTATTGAGTTCTTAAGCATCACAGGTATTTTTGATACCTTATAGAATACCTGTGTTACTTTCTTTCCTTCTTAAAAAAATCACCTGTCAAATCCTTTTTATTTAGAAAAAAATTTAATTTTTTTATAATTTTTTTTATCTTTTTTTTAATTGCTTGAAAAACAATGATATTTTTTTTAAATTTTTTCTTCAAATTGACGTTAATTAAGTATCAGGGGAACAAACCCTAAGAACTTAAACTTAAATTTCCGTAGGAGGAATCCAAAATGGCAGTATTTGTAAACACTAACGTTTCTTCATTAAACGCTCAGAACAAATTAAACAAGGCAACCAATGCCCTTAACACTACTTATCAGCGCTTATCATCAGGCATGAGAATCAACTCTGCTAAAGATGATGCTGCAGGCTTAGGTATTTCTGACCGTTTGACCGCTCACATCAATGGTTATAATCAGGGTAATCGTAATGCCAGTGACGGTATCGCTCTTGCACAGACTGCTGAAGGCGCTATGGACGAAGTTACCAATATGTTGCAGCGTATGCGTACCTTGTCCGTTCAGGCATCAACTGGTACCTTAACAGATGACGACCGTTCCTCAATTCAACAAGAGGTTACTCAGTTACAGCAGGAAATTACCCGTATCTCATGTCAGACCACTTTTGCTGGCAAGAAAATCTTAAGAGGCTCCAATTCTGGTAGTACAACTGCAAGTATTAGTAGTACTGGTGTAGTGAAAGTTCATGTTGGCTCATTGGCAAACCATACCATTGATATGGATATGAAACAGGATATTATCACTTCTGAGTTAGGCTGCGGATCCACTGCTGTTAAGGTTTCATTAAGAACCCTTGCAGAAGCCTCGATCACTGCTATTGATAGTGCACTAAAGAAAATCGATGATCAAAGAGCAAAACTTGGTGCATCGCAGAACCGCTTGGAATCCACCATCAACAATCAGAGTAATATCTCCGAGAATCTGTCGGATGCACGTTCAAGAATTCGTGATACTGATTACGCTCAAGAGGCTTCCAACATGTCTTCTCAGAGCATTATTCAGCAGGCTGCCTCTTCTATGTTGACTCAGGCTAATGCCCGTCCACAGATTGCCCTAAGTCTCTTAGGCTAATAGGATACAATCCCAATCCCATATCCTCCTGCGGGGATTGGGATTAGTTTACTGCCTCAGTACTACTGAGGCTTTTTATTTTCTATCTTAAAGACCTCATCTCGGTCCAACTTACCCCGACTTGGCCAGTAAATAAAGATGGTTCTGATGAAAGTAGCAAGAGGTATCGAAAAAAACACTCCCCAAAAGCCCCATAATCCCCCAAAAATAAAGATAGCCGCCAGAATGGAAAAAGCATCAAGATTGGTAGCCTTGGAAAACAGCATCGGAGTTAAGACATTACTGTCAAGTAACTGTATGATTAAATACACTGCCAAAATAGAAAGCAAATAAGTACCAAAACCAAACTGAAAAACACTCACAAGAACAACTGGGATGGTAATAATTACAGCTCCCACATACGGAATTACCACTGAAAGCCCTACCCCAAAGCCTAAAAGGAAGGCGTAATTAAGTCCTAAAAGTAAAAAAGCCACAGTATTTACCATGGTAATAATGATGACATGCAGTACCTTGCCACGGATATAACCTTCTATCTGTGCATTTATCTTAGGCCAAAAAGTATTTAAGACACTTTTGTTATCAGGAAGAATATAGGTACTAAAGCGTTTTTTAAGCCGCTCCTTATCCATAAGCATCAAAAGCGTAAAAATAGGGACAATTATTAGATACATCAGCCATGACATCACATTAACCACCGAAGGCATGACCTGATTTTTGATAATATCCGAAGTATTAGCTATCACGGTTGAACGTAACTGACTGACATAGCCTTTAATTTCTTCTTCTGTAAACATGGAGGACAACGGTTCTGGCAGCGATTTGACAAAACTATAGGTTCGTGAGGCCACCACTGAGTCAAAATCATCATCCACCTGCTGATTCTCAGGGAGCATAAAATTCTGCATGGTGGTATAAAACTGATTTCCCTGATGCACAACCCGAGGTGCCACAAACACCAGCACCCCTACCGAAAGGCCCACAAACAGCACCATGGTAAGAACAGAGGCGATGGTTCGCGAGAACTTTAATTTCCTACAGCCAAACCTTACAAACCAGTCAAGACAGTAAGCAATACACAGTGCTACTACCAAAGGTCCAACCAGCCACATAAAATAATAGACGACAAGAAAGGCCACCAATAACACCAGTGCAAATTCAACTGTCCCTGGGGTTGAAAAATGTTTTTCATACCATCCTTTTAAAAGATTTAACATAAGATATGTCCCTTATCTTAAAAAGATCAATTACTCTCACAAAAACTCAGAACTCTAAACTAGAAGTTTAGAGTATATTATTATAAGTCATTATACAAAGGCTACCATAGAAGAGCCGACTTAAAGAAAGATTCATGGCTCACTCACTATCAAAAAATCACGGATCCCCTATAAAAAAGGCTATAATGCAAAAGACTTAAGATTATATAACAACAAGAGGACTATACAATACACCTCTTAAAGCAAAAACCCAGCAAGAGAAGAACATTAAAATGAGAAAAATACTGAGCGTTATGATAATGAGCCTTGCGCTTTATTGTGAAAGCAATCATGCATCAGACTATATTATTCCACAGATTGGAACCGCTGGTGTCAAAGCTCTGAGCATTTCTCAGGAGCGGAACTTTGGTGATTATTTTATGCGCAAGGCACGAGGTCAGGGAATGCTTGGCTACGATCCGGTTCTCAACGAATATATCAATGGTGTGGGCAAGAAACTCGTGATGCATGCACCAAATGTTAAGTTTCCCTTTGAGTTCTTCCTCTCCTCCGATCCAAGTCTTAATGCTTCGGCCTTTTTAGGCGGTAAAGTACAGGTCAATGCCGGACTCTTTCATTACACCAACACTGAAGATGAGTTTGCCTCCGTACTTGCCCACGAAATTGCCCATGTGACCCAAAGACATATTGCCAGGTTTATTGAAGAAAATTCAGTCAACAGCAAAGTAGGCATTGCCGGCATGATTGGCGCCATTGCCCTCGCCGTGCTAAATCCTGCGGTAGGCATGGCGGCACTGACCTCTACAGTAGGACTTATGCAGCAGGGCAACATCAATTATACACGCGACAATGAATACGAAGCCGACAGGATCGGTGTAAGCACACTGAGTAATGCCGGATATAATCCTATGGCCATGAGTGATTTATTCAGAAAACTTTATAATTCCCAGAGTAAAATTAACAGCGCCTATACCATGCTTATCGATCACCCTCTCTCGGAAATCCGCGTGGCAGAGGCCTATAATCGCGCTAAACTTTTACCTAAGAAAAAAAGCTCCACTAATCCTGACTTCATGCTGGCAAAGGCTCGTGTAGATGTCCGCTACATGAATTTTAATCTTAATGACTTAAAGAACAGATTATTATCAACGCCAAACATTAATTCCTATTACAAGAACTATGCTCTCTCCCTAATTTTCTATAAGGAGAAAAATTTTGCAAAGGCCCGAGAATATGCCGAAAAAATTGGCCTGCCAGGCAACGATTTTGTTGTCGATCTGTTAACCGATATCGATCTTGAGTCACATAACGTTCAATCCGCCATTGCAAGACTTAAAAATATTTATGGAGCAAAACCCTATGACAGCGCTATAGCAGTAAATCTAGCCAATGCCTATATCAAATCTGGACAGGGGGAAAGCGCAAGTTCCATTCTTAAGAAATATCTAGACCGCAATCCAACTGATGTCCATGCCAACGATCTCCTCATTGAAGCCTACAAATTAAGAAACGACAAATGCGATGCCTATCAGGTATCTTCACATTCTGCAGTTTTAAGAGGAAATTACAAACTGGCCAATATGCATCTTACGGAAGCCATGCGTTATTGTAGGGGCAATAAAAATGATGTAATCAGAGCAAAAATTGCCAAAATTGCCGAGTTACAGGCCTTTGATGAAAAAATAGACAAAAAGGAATTCTAGAGCAGGGCTCTTATTTAAGCTTAAGGAAGTTTTTGACAAAAGGAATAGTGAGATTATGGCGCTCTGCTATTTCCTGCTTTTCAAGTCTGTCTAAAAGTGCGACAAGAGAGGTCATATCGTGGTTAAAATGCCGTACCATAAAAGATGCTGTATGCTCTGAGAGTCTTATCTGTCTTAAGGCGGCTCTTTTTAAAAGTGCTCTCACACATGCGTGTTCATCAAGATATTCAAATTTAAAGGATACACCAGAAGATAATCTAGTATTGAGGTCTTTTTTTAAAAAAGAGATAGCATCAGGTGATTTTTCTCCGCTTATGACCAAAGTTCCCTCCTTTTTATCATACCAGCGATTAAAAAATCTGAATAATGCCAATTCACACTCTTCATCCTTGGCAATGCAGTCAACATTATCTAAAAGTATCACCAAGGATAAAGGCACACCAAGGCATTCAGTCCCTAACTGCCGAACATTTTGCAGGTCCATAAAAAAACAATGATTATTTTGTGCAAAAGAAGTATTAAAGAGAGCATTCAGAAAGTGGGTCTTGCCGCATCCCTTTGGTCCAAAAATATAAAAAAATTCATGAGCTCCACGACCTACTGCATCTTTAATCATACTGACCGCAGCAGGATTGTCTCCTTCCACAAAAGTAGAAAAATCAAGTTTATCAGGAAGGCTAATAGCCAAAGGCTCCTGATGGGGCATTCTAATAAATTCGGACACTTTATAATAAAACCCAAAAAGCAAAAAGCACCATTCCCAACAACAGAAAAGCGCTATCGCATAAGGCACTTTAAAAAACGAAGATCACCATTATGTTGAGGATAACATAATTCGTGCTGGTCTTGGTAGTCATCACCTGCAACTGCAAGTGTTCTGCCGTTATCTACAAAAAATTTTTGCTGGCGGGACTTGTCTTGAGAATAATTAAGTTCACAAAAACGCCTTAATCATATCCATATTAAGAGTCCTGCCAAAACGGCAGGGAGTGATAATAAGAGGATTTCCGACCGCACAAGTTTTAAAGCACTCCATAAGATAGGAGGTCCTATCTACATAAGAGGAGCCTAGT
>CACYBT010000038.1 GCA_902772715.1 uncultured Succinivibrio sp. | reverse complement strand
CAGGGACGCGAAAACCGCCTGCACGACCGCTTTATCTATGAAAAGCAGCAGGGCGTATGGCAGCCACCTAAACGCCTTGCCCCCTGATTCTTAGAAAACCACGGTTTTATTGCCGTGAATAAAGACTTTCTCGTCTAAGACCTTGTTGATAGCCCTAAGCAGCACCATCTGCTCCACATCATGACCGGCGCGGGCCAGAGTCTCAGGATCATAGCGGTGGTTAACCTTGATGACATCCTGTTCAATGATTGGACCTTCATCAAGATTGTTGGTGACAAAATGGGCGGTGGCCCCGATAATCTTCACGCCCCGGTCATAAGCCTGCTGGTAGGGTTTGGCGCCAATAAAAGCCGGCAGAAAGGAATGATGGATATTGATGATTTTTCCCAAAGGATAATGTTTGACAAAATCAGGCGATAAAATACGCATGTATTTTGCCAAAATCACATAGTCACACTCGCTTTCATCAATCACCTGCATCATCCTTTTTTCCTGTTCCGCCTTAGTGATCCCCTCACAAGATACTAAAGAAAAAGGTACATTAAATTTTTCCGAGAGCGCACCTAACTGCGGATAATTACCTGCCACTCTAACAATATCGGCATTCATGGCCCCAGCATAGGATTTCATGAGCAGCTCACCCAAGCAGTGAGATTCTTTGGTAACCAGCACACAGAGTTTTCTTCTGCGTTCATATCTTAGCCTTACAATCGCTCCCTGTGGCAGTACATTGGTCACTGTATCAATAAGCGTATGGGCAAACTTATCATCCTGAAAATCGCCTTCTAAAACCGTACGCATGAAAAAACGCCTGTCATCCTGGGATGCAAACTGGTCCTGACGGATGACATTGAGTTTGAACATAAAACAGACATTGGTGATTTTGGCGATAAGACCGACATCATCCTGACATTCGGTTAAAAGAATTCTTCTTTCCATTTTTTTTCCAATTTAAAATATTAGGTAGTACCTTCAAGCAAAAGCCATAGACTGTGCTGCAACGAAATTATGAGGATTATAGCGTCTTTAGATCCTTATTCCTATGCAAGCGTACCATATTAGTGCAAAGTTTAGATAATTTTATGAGTATATCTTTTTTTTAGAATAAAGTTAAAATGAATTCATGAAAGATAAATATTTATGTTTAATCAGATGCTCTAACATCCCCATGCTCAGGAAGCAAACATTCCTGACGAATAATATTTTAAAATAAGGATAATGGCCATGACCACAGATGATGTCCTACCAAAACTAGATAAATACGCAACATTAATGATTCCGGGCAAAGATCCGATTAAATTACCGATCCTCAAAGGAACTTTAGGCCCTGAAGTTATCGATATCCGTGAACTTGGCAAACAGGGGTACTTTACCTACGATCCAGGTTTTGTCTCCACGGCCTCCTGTACTTCACGCATCACCTTTATTGATGGTAAAAAAGGTATTCTTCTGTATCGTGGTTACCCTATCGATCAGCTGGCTAACAAGGCCGACTACCTGCAGGTATGCTATCTGCTCTTTAAAGGGGAACTGCCAACTAAAGAACAGTATCTTGATTTTGTCCATCGCGTCAAACACCATACACTAGTTCATACTCAGATGGAATCCCTGTTCCAGGCCTTCCGCCGCGATTCCCATCCTATGGCTGTACTCTGCGGTGTAGCCGGAGCTCTGAGTGCTTTCTATCATGACAGTCTTGATATCTATGATCCTGAACATCGTGAACTTACTGCCATAAGACTTATTGCCAAAATGCCTACCCTGGCAGCCATGTCCTATAAATATTCTATAGGACATCCTTTCGTCTATCCACGCAACGATCTGTCCTACACTGGAAACTTCCTGCATATGATGTTTGCCACACCATGTGAGGAATATAAAATAAACCCTATCATTGAAAAAGCCTTGGACAGAATCTTTACCCTGCACGCCGACCATGAACAGAATGCATCTACGTCCTCGGTAAGACTGGCTGGGTCTTCAGGAGCCAATCCTTATGCCTGTATTGCCGCAGGTGTTGCATCATTATGGGGGCCGGCACATGGCGGTGCTAATGAAGCCTGTCTGCGCATGCTCGCTGAAATAGGATCTGTAGACAGAATTCCAGAGTTTATAGAAAGGGCCAAGGACAAGAACGATCCATTCCGACTCTCCGGTTTTGGTCATCGTGTCTACAAGACCTTTGATCCACGTGCTGTAGTAATGAAAGAAACCTGTCACGAGGTTCTAGATGCCCTGCATATTGATAACAATCCTCTGCTTAAAGTTGCAACCGAACTAGAAAAGATTGCCCTCTCGGATGAATATTTCGTGGAACGTAATCTTTATCCAAATGTGGATTTCTACTCTGGTATCATCCTAAATGCTATTGGTATCCCAACTTCCATGTTTACCGTCATCTTTGCCCTGGCCAGAACCATTGGCTGGATAACTCACTGGAATGAAATGCACAGTAACTTTGACTTTAGAATCGGGCGTCCTCGTCAGATTTACACCGGTAAGGAAAAGCGTGACGTAAAACCTTTCAGGAGTCGCGGCTAAAATCGGGTAGGGAGAAATTTCTCCCTCCCACACCACCGGACGTACGGTTCTCGTATCACAGCGGTTCCTATTGAATGTTGCTGTATGTTATTCCTTTCTTGTGGTTAGTATGCTCGGCTCCTTTAGATAATACTTTCGAT
>CACYBT010000037.1 GCA_902772715.1 uncultured Succinivibrio sp. | reverse complement strand
TCAGCGCCGTGTACTGCCTACCTTATTGTGAAGCAGCAGAAGTTTAGTGCGGATTGTAAGACTAATCCGACCGCGCCCATTGTAACTGAAAAATAAAAAAATGTGACAGAACTGACACTTTGACTCTTTATTGAGCATTAGGAAAAAATATTTATCTTGAGAAAGGGTAAATTCTGAAGAGCACTGGTTTGAAATGATGTCCAACTAAGAGATGTTTTTTTTATATTATTGTTGCGTGTGTATCAGCGGTTCAAAAGAGAATGATGCTTTGTAGATGGCGTAAACATACAAAGAATTATCAAGATCCTTTTTTATTTTGTTCATCTTCATTGTAGATGGCGTATATGTCCCCATCTATTTCTTCGTCATCTTTTTCATCTTCACTGGCAGTGTTATCCATTTTGTTGTGAAATTTTCGTTTGAAGTAGATAACCAGTATGATTAAAAGCAAGACTCCTAAAGCGAGGAAGATTGCTTTTTGCACATCGTGTACGTATTCCATAAGCTCATCTAGGTTATCGGCAAAAAAGTACCCCATATAGATCCATACAGGTACGGAGATTAGCGCAGCCAGTCCATCCATTATGATAAAAGTTAAATAGGAAATACGGTGGCTCATGCCTGCCACAAGATAGATAGGGGAACGTAATCCAGGTAGAAAACGAGCCACAAACAGCAAACCTAGACCATGTTTCTTGAATTTTTTTTGGATTTGGGAGAAACGCTGTGGACTTACGATACGACGGAAAAATCTCAGTCGCTGTACACGATAACCGAAAAAACGCCCACCTAGGAACATGGTGCTGTCGCCTACTAATACTCCAGCCATGCCAACAACTAGCATAATGTGAGGGTTGCTCAGATCTAAACCGGAGATGACACCGCCTGAAACTAAAGTGATATCTTCTGGCACCGGTACGCCTAATCCGCAGAGAATAAGACATGAAAATACTGCTGCATAACCATACTCACTAAAAAATTCTACCAGTGTATCGAGCAAAATATTCTCCTTTTACGTGTTGTTATAATGTGGGCACAAGATTAATCCTAGTAGTACACGACGGACTTTTCCATACAACGTGCGTGATGAATGTTTGTTTTTATGAGAAATCTTTACAATCTAAGTTTTGGGGCTACTTGAATCCAAACCATTAGTCCTAAATTTTTCATTATACACTTTTTTTGTATCAATCATCGAGATTTGCACCATTAAATCCTAACTGACGCCAGGCCTCGTAGGCGACAATTGCCACTGAATTTGCAAGATTAATGCAGCGACTTTCCCTTGCCATAGGAATTTTAAGACAGAACTCTTTTGGAACCTTGTCATATACTTCTTCTGAAAGGCCTTCTTTTTCACGTCCGAAAATTATATAGTCATTATCCTCAAAGGTGAAGTCATAGACACTACGTGATGCTTTGGAAGTGGAGGCAATAAGCCTTTTGGGCTGCTCCTTTCTTAAAAATTCCTGAAAATTAACATGAACTGTGAGATTGCATAGTTCATGATAATCAAGACCAGCTCGCATTAGTCTTTCATTGTCTAGATAAAATCCCAAAGGTCCAATAAAATGAAGTTTGGCATGACAGTTGACGGCAAGACGGATGACATTGCCGGCATTGCCTGGCATTTCAGGCTGGTATAACACAAGATTTAACATAATTTACCTGTAATCTTAGGGCATATTGGACAAAAACTGTATTCATTCTAATTATCAACAGTCTTTATCATACAAAAAATATTTCATAAGTGGCAATCTCCTAAGGGACAAATCCTTTTAACAAAACTGTAGACAGTTAGAGTGGATTTTGCTTATTTTTGCCCGAGTGTCAACTCCAATGCTTGCCGACAAAATTGCAATTCTTTAAATTGAATGACTGTCCTTATAGTGCTAAACTATTGCAGATTTTTGGGTATAGTAACTTGTGGAGAAATAAAATGAATTCTCGCCCACGTTATCGGACGAATTCTAAAAATACTGTCGGCATCATACAAAAAATATTGTTTGCGTTAACTTGTCTGGCAGCACTAGTATGTATAGTCGCTCTTTTTACCATCAACAGACGAGATTCCTCAGCCTTAAGTGGGCAGCTAATTAATAATGGCGGTGCCATGAGCACAGTTTCTGAACATTCCGGTTTTTTGGGGGTTATGTTTGATTACTTTGGAAATGTAACCTATCTTTTCCCTCTCGTTCTAGTTTATTTTGGTTATAAACTCTTTTTAAAGCGTTTGTCTTTAAAAAATATTGATTTTTTCGTCATAG
>CACYBT010000036.1 GCA_902772715.1 uncultured Succinivibrio sp. | reverse complement strand
TCTTTCCTCTCTATAGATTATTAAAAGCAGAGTCTTCCCCGCACCTCAGTTTTAGAGTGAGCAGAGTCTTTTGCAGCAAGAAAGCGCCACAGGCATATCTTTGCATTCAGGTCTTAACAGCATTTAGACCCTAATTTTTATCAAAGTACTGTATCTAGTTGGGTTTAACTTGATTGTAAAGGATGGATATAATGATAAGGATTTTTAGGTTTTAGTTTTTTATGGAGCCGAGGCTAAGTTTTGACGGACCACCCTCGACCCCCATCAACCGTGTAGTTGACATGTAGATTTTAACACATCTTCTTCAAATTAAAAGGGAAATTTCCCTTTTAATTTGATAATCATCCATGAAAGTTTTCTAAATTTTTTTTTGCTTATATGATAAAATCAACTTTCAAGATTAACTTTTCTCTTTGGTTCAGAATACAGCATTCTTCATAAGTACCGAACTGCAGCATAATATATTAGTGGAATAAGAACAATGTCCAGAAAATTAAGTTATGGTAAAAATAAAATTACTCTTTCCTATTCTAATTTCATGACAGAAGGTTATGTTAAATTCACGCCAGCACAACAGGCTTACATAAAAATTCTAGCCTTTACAGCGGGTATAACGAACAGTGAATCCAGTGTTTATTACTTACTTAGTAGTTATGCCTCAATAAAAGGCATAAATCTGCCTAGACATCCTTATTACTATTACCCAAGTGGTTATGATAATGCCAGTGTGGTAGCAAAAGAGTTAAAAGAAAATTATGTGATACCTGATTTTAGCTATGATAGCAACGAATGCAGAATACTTGTCTTAGAACTGATAAGTTCACTTATAGGTGATATAGATTTTGAAAATGCCATACGCGATAATCTTTTCATTGCAAGTGATAATAGATGCACTTCCATTACATATGCTATGCTATATAAGTATGCCATTCTCAATAATGATGAAGACTTTCTTTTTACAATTGAAGAAATCTATGAAAATCACAACAATCGTGAAACGCTGCTCTTTGCTGCACAAAAAGCAGCGCTTAGCGTCTACTACCTTATAAATCCTGATAGCATCTGGTTTGATTCTTTAGATAATAGAATTAAAAATATGCTGTTTAATCTTGCAGTGCATCAGTTCCTAGCCTATGGCTATGTCAATGACTTTATCTTCAATGAGATGAAAAAGGTAGATTTTGACATAACCCCTTTTGCAGGCTTCAACGGACCACTTATCTACAAGGCCTTAAATGGTGATGAAAATGCCGCAATTCTCTATATTAAAAAGGAAAAATTAACTTCCAAAAAAAACGTAAAACAATTTAACCTCGCCATAAAAACTGCTCTTTCGTTTTTATACGGAATGGATGATAATCTTGACACTCAAATCGAGCAGATCCACAAGAACTTCAACAAAGGAAATAATATTGCCAAACGATACGATATCGGTGCGCGTGTACTAGAGTCTATAATGTTTCTTGGAATTATCAAGCAGGGAACTATAAGTGACAGAAAACTTCTCCTTGAAAATTTTTCTCTAACAGACTATGAAAGAGAATTGCCTCTATCAGTTACCATGCCATTTGGAGGAGGCTTTCAAGGTATCACCGCTGTAAGGGGTTTTTGCAGACTTGCCGTAAATGATTTTGATACAGCCCTTGAATGGTTTAAAAATACAGATAACAACCGCGCCTTTGGCAATTACTTTGATGAAATGTTGTGGTGTGCTCTTAAAATAAGACTAAACCAGGCAGAAAAAAGCGATCTCACAACTCTGTATAGTCTATATAACAAGTTTCAAAACCTCACTCTCATGCAGGATATTTGTGCAGATCTGATTTTGCACCACCCTCTTCTCAAATCATATGGTAAGGAACCTTATCCATGTACCCATAGATTTGCAGATCTCAGCACTATGGTAGAAGATCTTCCGCAATGGCAGAAAAAAATTGACACCCTAAGCGAAATTTTTGATATCAAAAAGGATGAAAACTATAACCTGCCTCAAGTACCTAAGGATACTAAAAAAGTCGCCTGGATTATCAATTATGATCTAACCGAAATCAGAGCCAACGAACAGAAAATTTCAAAGAGTGGAGATCTGACATATGGCAAACATATATCTTTATTGCAATTAGTAAAAAACACTGCTGATTTTGATTTTCTAAACGATAATGACAAAAAGATAATAAACCGCCTTAAGGCCATAGATGCAGAAGATGTGATAAGAAACAAGAACAGCTACTACAGCATTAAAAGATTAAGCGCTACATCTGTACCGCTTGAGGATGTGGCAGAAACGCTGACAGGTGATGCAGGTAACCTTTTCATTGAAAATGACAAAGACAACAATGACAAGATAATCAGAAAAGTGAGCCTGCAAAAAAGTGCCTTAAAATGCAATATTACCGAGTCAAAAGACATCTATGAGTTAACTCTTGATGCGGATATAAATGATTTTATTGAACGGTGCGACAATTATTACTACCATGGCTCCCATGATTACTTCAGACTAGAAGAAAATGATATTGTCAAATGGTATCACATAGGGACTAAGGAAGTTGATGCCTACAAAGTCATAGGCAACGGATTAAAATTCCCTAAAAAAGAATTAAATAGAATTTTGCCGCTCATCAATGGCAATACCTCTGTTTTAAGCGTAAATTACGATTTCGGAAGTAAAACGGTCGAAGCCGATAGTCGCATTGTGCTGCAGATGGAACAGAAAGACGGTTTTTTCACCGGATTTGTCGGTGTCAAACCTTTTATGAAACAGCACACGCCATTATATCCTGTTGCCATGGGTCCGCAGAAACCTATCATCAGCGTACCAGAATCCATTCAAAATATTAACAAAAAAACCACCAAAAAAGGAGCAAACGTTCAAGACACCTCCTCCAAACTGATGGTAACTCTATCCTGCGAGCGTGATTTTGAAAAAGAAGAGCAAAACCTTAACACTCTCCTTAGTAAATGTCCTACTCTCTCTGACAACTACGAAGAAGGCTATCTATCCCTTGATAATATAGAATCGCTACTAACCATGCTTGAAGAAATTGAGCAGAGCGGCACTGAGCATATTCTCGAATGGGCTCGCGACAACTTTATCAGGGTCTCCAAACCGGTTGACTTCAAATCCGTACACCTTAAGATTGTCAAATCCAAAAAAGCCGGTGAATGGTTTAATGTCGAAGGAGAGCTGGATATTGACAAAGACCGTTATGTGTCTATACAGCTTTTGCTTGAATCCATGAAGGGAAGCCGATTTGTGTCGATTGGTAACGGTGAGTACATAGCCCTCACCGATAAACTGAGGAAAAAACTTGCCACCTTAAAGCAGACGGTCAACGTTGAGAAGAAAGATCTGGTTGTCAACTCTTTGGCAGCCGGGGCCCTATCAGAAACATTAGAAGATCTTGATGTTGAGTCCGATCCAAAGTGGGAAGCCTCAGTAAGCCGTATGAAAAAAGCCTTTGCTACCAATCCTAAGCTTCCATCTACCCTGCAGGCCCAGTTACGTGACTATCAGGAGGAAGGATACATCTGGATGCAGCGTCTTGCAATCTGGGGCGTAGGCGCCTGTCTTGCTGATGACATGGGTCTTGGCAAAACAGTGCAGGCCATCGCCGTACTTCTGAACCAGGCCCAAAAGGGACCATGTCTCATTCTCGCACCAACCTCAGTCAGTGGCAATTGGATAAATGAACTGACTAAATTTGCTCCTTCTCTCAATCTGTATCAGTTTGAGCAGAAAAACCGCGAGGAACTTATCAAATCTCTGGGCAAAAACGATATTCTCATTGTCGGATACGGACTATTGGCCAATGTGGAGTCAATTCTCACTTCCATTAAATGGTCAATGGTGGTCTTTGATGAAGCCCAGGCTCTAAAGAACAATGAAACCAAAAGAGCCCGTGCCGGAAGAAAAATTGAGGCTGACTTTAAACTGGCGCTAACTGGTACTCCGATTGAAAACCGCATTGAGGAACTCTGGAGCCTGTTTGACAATATCAATCCTGGACTTCTAGGTTCATGGAACACCTTCCATGAAAGATTCAAAGACGTAAGTCCAGGTTCCGCTGACAGCAAATCACTCAAACGACTTGTCAGACCATTTTTACTGCGCCGACTTAAAAGTGCGGTACTTGAGGAGCTGCCATCACGCACCGAACAGAATATCATCGTGGAAATGAATGATAAGGAAAAAGTCTTCTACGATAATTTAAGAAAATCTCTACTAGATGAACTTAACACCACCGAGCCAAAGAATAAGAAATTCATGATCCTCGCCGGCCTTACTCGCCTTAGGAGAGCCTGCTGTCATCCACAGCTAGCCGATAAGGATATGATTATGCTTGAGGAAAGAAGTTCAAAAATTGACAAATTCATTGAGATTGTAAAAGACTTGAGTGAAGCCGGACACCGTGTACTGGCCTTCAGTCAGTTTACGAGTTTTCTTGCTCTTGTAAAAAAAGCACTTGATGAAGAGCATATTACCTATAAATATCTTGATGGAAGCACCCCTGAGAAGGAACGAGCCAAAAGCATCTCCGAGTTTCAGGGCGGTGAAGGAGAGGTTTTTCTACTTTCGCTTAAGGCTGGCGGTACCGGCATCAATCTGACCGCTGCAGACTATGTTATTCACCTTGATCCTTGGTGGAATCCGGCAGTTGAAGATCAGGCCTCCGACCGTGCCCATCGTTTAGGTCAAAAACGTCCTGTAACCATTTATCGTCTGGTTTCAGAACATACTGTCGAAGAGAAAATTCTGAGTCTGCATGCGGAAAAACGCGAACTTGCAGCAGATTTTCTTGATGGCACACAAAAGAGTGTCACCCATATGACCGAAGACGATCTGATGGAACTTTTTAATGCCTAATTAATAGACTGTTAACGCCCCGTAGTTTGACATTCTCCTCTTAAAAGCAAGAGTATTCCTGCTGCAGATCTAATTGCTTAGCCCTCTTCTGAGGGTTAAAGCCTCTTATCTATTATGAGGTGCAGTAGGTCTTAGTCTTTTTAGAGACTACAGGGGCTCAAGTTCAAGACTAAACTCACTTTAAGCCATGCAAATCCTGTCCTAGTAGTTTTTATAAAGATGATGAGTTGCAAAAATAGCACGGCAGTACCTGATTAACTTTGCCCCTTATATCCACACTCTAAAAGACGGGAGTTTGCTGCGCCTTTTGATAAAGTTATTAAGCAGGCGTAAAACCGTGAACTACATCGGCAATAAATTGCCGAGCATCCTGCTGCGACAGCAGGTTTTTAATTTGTCCGTCG
>CACYBT010000035.1 GCA_902772715.1 uncultured Succinivibrio sp. | reverse complement strand
CCTTCCAAACCAGGGATAATAAGATAATCTCTATCTAAAACACTCTCATAGCCTAAAAGTGCAGCATTAATGGTATTAACGTCGTGACAATTTAAATCTAATGTACTAATATTCATATTGAGGATTTCTCTTGTTAGTTGTTATTTGTTTATTAAATTATACAAGAAAATCCTCTTTTACTTTGTTATCTTATTTAAGCATTCCCACAGAAATAATTATTGAACCAAATTTCAAATTCCATAGATAATAGTTAGTCATAAATAAGGGGAATTTATGACTAACCAAGTCAATACTACTAACACTAAGACTCCACTCAAGATTTCACCACAACTCAATCATCTGACATTAGTACAAGTAAAAGAAGCAGTACCTAAATCTTTAAGGGGAAATGTCACACAGGATTTAGTAGATACTCTTAACTCATTAGGAAACGATCCTGAAGAGGGAAAACTCATAAGAGATAATTTCCTATCATACTCAGACATTCTCAAGAATGGCAATTATAAGACGCAGGATTATATCAATGCTGTGATCTATGTTGCATACAAAATTACGGGTAGAACGAACACAGAGGCATATTTTCTTACTTTTCCAGATCGCCATGCAAAACTAAGAGCAAAAGGTACAAGCGATAAAGATATATCTGCTTATGTCTCTGCTTTTAATCGTGAGGAACTAGTACAGCAAATGCTCAATAGAGTCATGATCCCCTCTTGGCTCTTAAATCAGAATGTCTATCAAGAAGCCGTCAATACTCAGTTAGAACTTATGAGAAATGCCAAAAGTGAGAGAGTGAGATTTATGGCGGCGGATTCACTTATGAACCATCTTGGCAGACCTGAGAACGTATAGACTGTGGTAAATATCAATATCAACAGTTATACAGGATTAGATGATTTAACAGCCAAGATCCAAGAACTAAGTCTTGCCCAGAAAAAAGCCATCCAGTTAGGAGTAAGTACCAAAGATATAGCATCACAAGTACTTGTAGGCAAGATTGAGGATGCAGACATCATAGAGAACACAGAAGTTAATACCACTAAATCTGAGGTCATACAAAAACATGGCATTCATTAGTGCTTGAGTCAATTTCAAAATGCATCATCACCAAGACTACTGACAATTCGTTAGCGTCCGCTATTTTTTCTTATTTTCATTCTTTACATCAATAAAACGCACTGCGTAAATGTTGCTCGAGAGTTTTCTTTTCTGTCCATGAACCTTTTTAAGATCATACGCCACAATATTATGATAAGGTGTCTTTCCAAGATATTTTTTAGGTTCCACATTAAAGTATTTATTTTCAATAAGGATCCTCTCCCCTTCTTTGATACGTTTATCCACAGCAAAGATAGAGGCTATCATTTCTCCGGACTGTACAACTTCATAAGTCACATTTTTTCTGACATTGCCCTGCATTATAGAACTCGTCAAAAAAAGGATCCACAAACCTAAAAGCGAACATAGAAAAGAGAACAGTAGAATTTTCAGGGCCTTCACTTTCGTGAAGCCAAAAAACAGAAAAAAACGCTGACTCAGGATCTGCCTATCAATCATGCAACTGTGGTCCTTTTCCAATACAGCGGTCAATCAGAAGATCGGTTGGCAGTCCGCCATAGGTCTTTTGAAATTTTTCAAAATTAGCCCGTAACTCATCACGATCCTTGAGTATCGGGATTTCATAAATCAAAGATAACTGTTCCCGAACCTTAAACAGTCCGTTTAAATAAGTATTAACTCCCAAAAGCTCCTCAAAACGCTCGTCTTTAGCAAGAGCACGCTGAATATATGTATATTCATTAGCATAATACTTTTTAAGAAATGACGACTTTACAAGGTAGAGTTTATCATCGATGAGAATTTCACTTTTTTCATCATCATATGACTTTAAAACCACGTACAAAGGATTCAGTTCACTATCCACAAGATACAGTACCGCCGGATGATTGATGGTCAGCATCTCATCAAAACTGCCCTGACGCGTGATACATTTTAGTTTGACGGAACTTAAATCACGGCAGTCAGCCTTAGTATCATCCTGCCGTGCATATCCATATAGTTTTATCAATAAATCAATAGCATCCGAACGAAAGACACTGTTTTTCAGAGAATTATCGAAAAGTAAAACATCACGATTATGTTTAGATAATCCCGGCAGCATTGCAGTACGGATCTTGTCAGTTTCCTGAGCAATGACCTTATCCCTGTTAAGAAGTGCCTCAAACGCTAAAGTATCAAACTTTTGCGGAAAATAGTATAAACCCAGCAGGAAGGAGCCAAATGCTAAAGCCACCCCGAGACAGATTAAAGGCAGTTTGACAATAAACATTCCACCAAGGAAGCGCATCACACTCATGAAACCGCGCGACAGCAGATGATGTTTATGCCTTACCACTTCAATGGCTTTGGTCACAGTTCTTAGGGAAATATTTTTCTTCTCATTTTCAGCGGCAAGACACATCGCCCTATCTGCTATGATATTTATAAGGCGTGGTAAACCGGAACTTTCCTTGTAAATGGCATTAAAGGCACGCTCAGTAAATATCGGCTCATGACAGCCGGCTGTAAGTAATCTGAAACTGATATAGGCACGTACTTCATCACGCTTTAAAGGTCTTAAAAAAGCAAAGGCACGGATGCGGCCGCCTAACATCTGGTGTTGCTGTTTTTTTAGGTTTTTTAAGAGATCCTCCTGACCGACAAGTAGAAAATTGATCATCTTGCCGAGATCCCCTTCAAGGTTGCTAATTAGACGCACCTGTTCTAGGACTTCATCGGAAAGTCCCTGTGCCTCATCTAAAATCACCGTAGTAACAATGCCCGAGGCTACACTGCGCTCTAAAAACTGGCGCAATTTTAAAGTAAGTTCAGGAATTGATTCTAAAGAAGTAGCCACCACGCCACTGGCTCGCAGAATAGTAGCCAAAAGCATATGCTCATCAAGCCTTGGATCATCAATGGCAATAACTCGCATATTTTTAGGCAAAGAGCGAATCAACATACGGACAAGTGTGGTCTTGCCGCATCCAGATGGACCGCTTAAAACACAGATAGAACCATTACGGGTAAGATTGGCAGAAAGAAGATCAAGAGAATCGTGCTGACTTGCACCAACATAATAGAAT
>CACYBT010000034.1 GCA_902772715.1 uncultured Succinivibrio sp. | reverse complement strand
CCTCATTAAATCTTAAATGTTAGAGACTATACAACGCCGCAATCAATAAACAGAAAACAGAGATTAGTATTAGGCAGGCCTTATCACATATCCTATGATTGATACAGAAATCGCACAATTTAAGACAAAACATAAGGATTTATTGAAAAACGCGAGCTATTTTTAGTAACATTTTTTAATAATAGGCTTTACGATTTAAGGATAGAATCAATTGTCAAAGACATACTTCGCAACAAAAATTGTCTCCATTTCCCGTCGTCAATACTTAAAGGCATTAGTCTCAAGATGGAGTACCACGCTACTTATGGGCTCATCTTTACTGTTCACCTGTGTGTTCTACGCACATGCCGAACAGAATCCCTCTTTTCGTGAAGCCAAAATCAACATGGTGGAAATTTTTAGACAGATGAAAAAACCTACCACCATCTACTGTGGCTGTCCGATCGAATTTCCCAAAAGTGGGGGCTACATGGTTAATCTTTACAAGTGTGGCTATGTAACTCGTGGAAATACCGAACGCGCCGGCAGAATTGAAGCCGAGCACATCATGCCAGCCCACCGCTTCGGTGGCAAAAGGGAATGCTGGATCACAGGGCGACGGCAGAACTGCAAAGACAATGATCCCTACTATCTTAAAATGGAGGCTGATCTGCATAACCTGTATCCGGCCGTAGGTGAGGTGAATGCAGATCGTAATAATTACCACTTTGTAGAAAAGATCAATCTCAAAAAAATCAGTAATGCCAAAAACATCTACTCTAACCTTATTTTAGGCTATGGCAAATGTGATATTCTCATCGACCCCACACGTCATCTCGTTGTTCCTCCTGCACACTCCCGCGGTATTATTGCCAGAGCCTATCTCTATATGAGCAGAACCTATGAGATTGCATTAACAGATGATGAACAAAAACGTTTTGAAAAGTGGGACCGCGAGTACCCACCAACCCCAAATGAGTGCCTACGCAATCGCCGTATAACAATAATTCAAGGTCATGACAATCCTTTTGTAACAAAATGGTGTCATTAAACATCAAAAAGTTAGTGAGCAAATTTTTATGCCCTATTTTACTAAAAGCATGAATATGGCATTATGTATACATTTATATTATTTGATAACCTTTGTGAGTTATACATGCATACCCTTAGAATATGTCAGTATCTAGCACCACTTGCTACAGGAGTTACCCTGTCCCTAGATGAGGATGGCTACGGTCATCTTGTCCGTGTCATGCGCAAAACAGAAGGAGAATCCTTCTATGTTTTTGATGGACAAGGTCATGAATTTGCTGCCACTTTGACTGCTGTCAATAAAAAAGAGGCCTGCTATCTTGTAGGAAACGTATTTGACAATCATTGTGAATCGCCACTCCACATGGAATTAGGTCAGGTTATTAGCAGAGGAGATAGAATGGAATTTACCATCCAAAAAGCCTGCGAACTCGGTATATCATCCATAAGGCCTCTGCTCTCAGAACGCTGTGGAGTCAAACTTACAGGAGAACGACTCATAAAAAAAGTACAGCAGTGGCAAAAGATAGCCATCGCCGCATGTGAACAGTGCGGTCGTGCAACTGTTCCTAAGATAGACGAGCCAATAAGCCTCATAGATTATTTTAAAGAAGACAGCAAGATGCTGAAAATAACTCTAGATCCAAAGGCCTCACTGCGGATGAGAGACCTTACCTTTAACACTTTGAAAATACAGGAGTACGGCATAAAACTCCTCATTGGTTCTGAAGGCGGCTTAAGCTCTGATGAAATAAACCTATCCAAAACCCATGGTTTTATAGGCATAGGACTTGGACCGAGAATTTTAAGAACCGAAACTGCATCCCTGTGTACCTTAAGTTTGCTCGGTGCCTTATTCGGCGATCTTTAATCCAGAGTTCCTGATTTTTGAACAATAGTCTTTTTTAAGAAGGTTTTTATGAGCAGTAATGACACCCAGGTATTAGGTAAAAAGGTAAGTTATGCCACCGAATATGCCCCATCCCTTTTGCATAGAATTGAACGACGCATCGGACGTGATGCGATAAAACATCTGGTTTTAGGTTCAGGATTAGATATCTTTCGATGCTATGAATTCACCTGTCTTACACCACAAGGCATGCCCATTTCGCGGGCTCTTATTATTGAATTCTCAGCAAAAAGCACCTATCTTGTTGAATCTAAGTCTCTAAAACTCTACCTCATGTCTTTTACCATGACGAGATTTG
>CACYBT010000033.1 GCA_902772715.1 uncultured Succinivibrio sp. | reverse complement strand
TTGCGCCCATCTTCATCATACTAACTGTACAAAACGAGGTTTAAACCTTGGATCAGATTATTGATGCTATCAAGCCAAATATTAAAGAAGTAACCGAAATTGCTCATAATGTGAATCGTGTTATTCTTGAACCATTTGAGCCTAATTATGCCCAAATTATAGGAACAGCACTACGTCGCATAATGCTGTCTTCAATTCCAGGATATGCTATCACTGCTGCTGAAATTGAAGGCGTTGTTCATGAGTACAGTGCGGTTGAAGGCATTCAGGAAGATATTCTGCTTATTCTTTTGAATCTAAAGGAAGTGGCAGTGGCTGCAGTGGGTACTCTTAGAGAAGATCCTGTTCTGCATATCAAGAAGAAGGGGATTGGTCCTGTTACAGCAGGTGATATTATCTGTCCTGCCAATGTGGAGATAAGAAATCCAGAGCAGGTTATCTGTCATCTCACTGATGCCAACAGGGAACTCAACATGCATCTGCATGTGACCCGTGGCAGAGGGTATGTGCCATCAGTTACTCGTCCTCATGTTGAGGGTACTGAGGATCGTTTTATTGGTCGTCTTTTGATTGATGCCTCCTATTGTCCTGTGCTTAATGTGGCTGTGCATACAGCTCCTCTTGCAGAGGAAAAAGAGCAGTTAATTTTAGATATCGAAACCAATGGTACAGTTGATCCTAAGAATGTGGTAAGCCTTGCTGCCACTATTTTTGCTGATCAGTTGAATTCATTCGTGGATATCAGAAATTCTGTGGCTCCTGCTGAGGATTCATCTTTCAGACCTTCAATTGATCCAAAACTGATATGTCCTGTTGAAGATCTTGAATTAACCGTACGTTCGGCTAACTGTCTTAAAGCAGAAGGTATCAAGTATATTGGTGATTTGGTACAGAAAACTGAAGTTGAGTTACTTAAGACTCCAAATCTTGGTAAGAAGTCTTTAACCGAAATTAAGGATGTGCTTGCTGAGCGAGGGTTGTCTTTGGGAATGCGTTTGGAAAACTGGCCTCCTGCAGAGTTAGATTCTATTTTTTAAGTATTCAATGATGAGGGTGGCTGAGGTCACCCTTTTTCATTAGAGGATAATTTATTTACAGTTTTCGAAGCAAGGAGAAAAAGTCTTTGCTCAAGTTTCAAATCCTGTCTTTTAACCACAGACTGTCTCTGATAGTTCTTTCTCCTTTTTTGTTTTCTTGCTTTTAGAGCAAGATCTCCTCTTTCAATTGCTCCTTTAGCCTAGGCGATTTTTATAAAAGCCTGTTTTAGGCGAGAACGTCTCTGAGCAGTACTATTATGTAATAAACGACTTGATTTTTTCACGATTAAAACCTCCGAACGAGCATTTTGTCTCCGTCTTTTTCCCAATTCAAGAGAATTTTTGGAGGTCAATATGTTGAATTTTTTTATTCGTGATATTTCTCAATCTTACACTGATGCTCTTTGGTATCTTTATCATAGTTAACACCAACTACAAGGACATCGCCTTTATAGTCTCTGAAGATTCTTCCGTAATTCTTCTGTTTAATCTGGTCAATTGCTGTTTGAGCGGACTTGTCGTATTTCAATTCAACCAGTAGTGCAGGTTTATCAACGCCAGTTTTAGGAAGAAATACCATGTCAGCAAAGCCCTTTCCTGCAGGAAGCTCTCGATGAACATTGTAAAGGTCAACAGATGCAAGATTTAAGGCAAGTGAAATTACACAGCTTAAGGAGTTCTCATCGTTGTATTTGAGAATTGAGGTATGGTCCTGATGGGCTAAATCAAAAGCTTCTGCTACAGCCTTGCTATCCATTTCATAGATTTTATCAAGCAAATCTAAAGACTGACTGATAAGAGAGTAGATACCAGGATAGTTCCTGTTTTCCTCTGTGATATTGCGGAATTCCTTTCTTATTTCTTCATTTGGGATATGAACCGCAAAAACCTTGTCATTATCTACACCTTTTATTTTTGAATCTGGGATGATTGCAAGATAACCCAGGTGAATAAGTAGGGTTAAGACATCATCCTTAGACTCAAAGGTTGTCATATCATTGTGGAATCTTGAAGTATTTACCACAACTTCATTTCCGGCAATGAGTTTTACAATTTCATCTCTAAGACCTGCCATATTCAAATCTATGTAGTGTCTCAGACTTTCAAAGGTTTCTGTCTGTGTCCAGTAGCTTTTGAATTTATTTTCATCAATAGCACAGACAACTGAATTAGGATTATAAAGGTGAGGTGAGTTTTCAAATGAATAGCCGTCATACCACTTCTTCATGGAATTAGAGTCAATCTTGTATTTCTCACAAAGAGTTAAAACTTCATCCTCGGTAAAACCAATGTAAGGAGCATACTTACTTGCAGCGGTCATTGAATACTCTTTGAACATATTCAATGCACTGTGAGAGCCGTATTTCTTGATTGGCAGAATCCCTGTCATGTAGGCAAGAGCTACATAATCCTTATCTTTCATTAAGAGTTTCAACCATTCAAGATATGTCTTTAGACCTTCTGCATCCGACTGTTTTTCTCTCATGATGCAGTCCCATTCATCGATTACAATAACGAATCCAATCCTTGTTTGAGAATAAACTGACTGAAGGGATAAAGATAAATCTGATTCATCTGAAAGCAAAATATCTGGGTAAGCTTCTTTTATTTCTGCAACAACAAATGCTGTGATTCTCTTAATCATGGTCATAACATTTTGTTCTGCACGGTTTAACTCATCTGTCATATTCAGAAAGATGGAGTTGTACTGATTAAGATGCTTCCCGTATGAATCTGATTTGGAGACATTAAGATTATCAAACAGAAAAGAGCTGTCAGTACCCTTTGAGTAATATGCACATAGCATATTTGCGGTAACTGATTTACCAAATCTTCTTGGGCGGCTGATGCAGATATATTTCTGAGGAGTCTTTATATTGTTATTCAGAATATCGATTAGTTCTGATTTATCAACATATATTCTTGCATTCAGAGATTCTTTAAATTTATCAAAACCAGTATTTATATAAGCTGACATTCTGCTCTCCTATATCTCCATACTAATTTTATCAGAATAAAAGCAACCGAGATAAAATGCTTTTATATGGCGCCAACACGATCAGATCATTATCTCAAATCTGTTGAGGCCTGTTTTTAACCAAATTGGCAGGTAATTGTGCCAATTTACAAATTTACGAATCTTTGTCAAAAGCCTGGTTTTATAGTTAGGCACGACAAAGTGCTAAGGTTATTCACTAACTTTGGCCTTGTTCTTTCAAAATATCTCGAGTTTACGAAAATTATTTTAACAAAATTTGGCTTAGAATGGCCTTTTAACAGGTATTCTGTTCTTTAAAAGAAGATTATTCCTTTTTAACCTGAAAGTAGGATGTAAATTGGTGGCATGTTAAAAACCACCAATTGGCACGGGTCATGCTTTAAGCAGACCGGTATATCCTATTTTTGTTAAAAACAATGTGTCTCTGCCAATCTGCTCGGTTACCACCTGATTTTTGGATGTTTTGTCCCACATAAATTAACCATTTCCACACAATCAAACCAATCAAGAATTTCATATAAGGACTTGTTGCTAAGCCAATTCTTTAATTTTTTTTCGGCCTTTAGATTAGACTGAGTGTCGTGTATTTTATCACCATTAGGCAC
>CACYBT010000032.1 GCA_902772715.1 uncultured Succinivibrio sp. | reverse complement strand
TTAAATCTATTCTCTTTATTTAAAATCAGTTTATAGAGATTATTATGGTAAAATACTGCTCAATTACGCTATAGAATATATGGCTTTTTAACACTTCTGTTATTTCTTTTATACTAGGAATATTCTGATGGATATCATTTTAGGTTCTTCTGCACTCTCCAATTTCAGACTCGAAAAAATAAAATCAGCTTTGCAAAATGAAAATATCAGTATTGCTTCAATTACAACTCATTACGTTCATTTGATGGATTTGAAGTCAATGTTAACTGATGACGAGAATAAGGTGCTTTCAAAGATTTTAAGTTACGGACCAACTAAAGTTTTTGCCAGGAATGAGGGAGAACTGTTTTTTGTTATTCCAAGAGTAGGTACCATTTCCCCTTGGGCTACGAAGGCTACTAACATTGCTCATAACTGCGGTTTGGAAAAAATTCATAGAATTGAGCGTGGTATTGCCTATTATTTAAAAAAGTCTGAAGGAACTTTTGATGAGCAGGAAAAAGATGTTATCTGTGCTTTGATTTCCGACAGAATGATGGAATCGGTATTTTTCTCTATAGAAGATGCTGCCAAAATATTTGAAAAACAGGAGCCTAAGCCTTTTAAGACTATAGCGCTAACCCGTGATGGAATGAATGCCCTAAAAGATGCTAATGTGGAACTTGGCTTGGCTTTATCCGAGTCTGAAATGGAATATCTTTTAGAGAGTTTCAAGGTTATTGGACGAGATCCTACTGATATTGAACTTTACATGTTTGCGCAGATGAATTCTGAGCACTGTCGTCACAAGGTATTCAATGCTGAATGGGAAAAAAAAAAAAAAAAAGAGGATAAATCCCTTTTTGGTATGATAAGAAATACCTTAAATGCTACTCCAGATTACATACTCTCAGCCTATAAGGATAATGCTGCGGTTATGGAAGGATCAAAGGCAGGCAGATTCTTTCCAAATCAGAATCATGAATGGTCTTATCATCAGGAAGATATGCCTATTCTTATGAAAGTTGAAACTCATAATCATCCTACTGCTATTTCTCCATTTCCTGGTGCTGCCACTGGCTCTGGCGGAGAGATCCGTGATGAGGGGGCCACAGGTATCGGTTCTAAACCAAAGGCTGGTTTATGCGGTTTTAGTGTTTCAAATCTACGTATTCCAGGATTTGTACAGCCATGGGAACATGATTTTGGTCGTCCTTCACGTCTGGCCTCGGCGCTGCAGATTATGCTTGAGGCTCCATTAGGTGCCGCAAGTTTTAATAATGAATTTGGGCGCCCTAATCTTAGTGGTTATTTTAGAACCTATGAAGAGGAAGTAGAGAGTTTTAACGGTAAGGAGGTTCGAGGCTATCACAAGCCTATTATGCTGGCTGGCGGATGGGGCAATATCCGCAAAGAACACATTCAAAAAGATCATATTGAACCTGGTGCCAAACTTATTGTTTTAGGCGGGCCTGCCATGAATATCGGTTTAGGCGGTGGCGCCGCCTCTTCCATGAATTCTGGTGCCTCTAAGGAAGATCTTGATTTTGCCTCCGTGCAGAGAGGTAACCCTGAAATGCAGCGTCGCTGTCAGGAAGTAATTGATGCCTGCTGGGAATTGGGTAAGAACAACCCCATCATGTTTATTCATGATGTGGGAGCCGGCGGGCTTTCTAATGCCATGCCAGAACTGGTGGCAGATGGCGGGGTAGGTGGATATTTTGATCTGCGCAAGATCCCAAATGATGAACCTGGTATGACTCCACTGCAGATCTGGTGCAATGAATCTCAGGAACGTTATGTGCTGGCTGTGGCTGAGGATAAGTTTGATATTTTTGAAGCCTTCTGCAAACGTGAGCGTGCTCAGTATGCAGTAATTGGCGTGGCAACTCGGGAACGTAGAGTCGTATTAGAAGATCCTTATTTTGGGAATCGTCCTATTGATTTGCCACTTGAAGTGCTTTTAGGCAAACCTCCGCGCATGCACAAGATGGTGACTTCCGGCAAGGCTGACTTTTGTCAGTTAAATCTTGAGGGGATCAATGTCAAGGATGCCGCTTTAAGAGTCCTAAGATTACCTACTGTTGCTGAAAAGACTTTTCTTATTACCATAGGGGATCGTTCTGTCACCGGACTTGTAGCAAGGGACCAGATGGTCGGACCATGGCAGGTACCGGTATCAGATGTGGCAGTGACCGCCGCTTCTTACGATACGTACTATGGTGAGGCTGGTGCTATTGGAGAAAAGGCTCCTTTGGCCCTTATCAATCACGGGGCCTCGGCAAGAATGGCTGTGGCCGAGGCGATTACTAATATTGCAGCGGCAGATATCGGGGAAATCAACAGAGTTAAACTTTCAGCCAACTGGATGTCTCCAAGTGGACATCCTGGTGAGGATGCAGGTCTTTTTGAGGCTGTAAAGACTGTTGGTATGGAAATCTGCCCGGAACTAGGTATTACGGTGCCAGTGGGTAAGGATTCAATGTCCATGAAGACCACCTGGGATGACCATGGTCAGACTAAATCGGTAACGGCACCTTTATCATTGGTGGTTTCAGCCTTTGCCAGAGTTGAAGATATCAGAAAGACTCTGACACCACAGTTACGCACGGATAAAGGACATACCACCCTGATCTATATAACCTTAGGTGAGAGACAGAATCGTTTGGGCGGTTCGGCCCTGGCACAGGTATACAGACAATTGGGTGCGGTCTGTCCTGATCTTGATCATCCAGTTCGTTTGAAGGGGCTGTTTGATGCGGTACAGTTCCTCAATCGTAAAAACCTGCTTTTAGCTTATCATGACATTTCTGATGGCGGTCTCTTTGCTGCCGTTTGCGAAATGGCATTTGCCGGACATACCGGTGTCAGTGTGCGCCTTGATAATCTTGGTGGAAGCAATCTTGAAACCATGTTTTCAGAAGAAGTCGGTGTAGTGATGCAGGTTTTGACTGAGAATGCCGAGACCGTGATGAATATTCTGTCAGGTCATGGACTTGCCAACTGTATTTTTGAAATCGGAAGCCTTCGTGATGATGACAGGATTGTCTTTACTCGTGATGGCTCAGATGTTTTAAATGAGCCGCGTAAATATCTAAGAAGTGTCTGGGCTGAAACCACTTATGCCATGCAGTCACTGCGTGATAATCCAGACTGTGCCAAACAGGAGTATTTGGCTAAGAATGAGAATAATGATCGCGGATTGTTTGCCAAACTTACTTTCGATATTAAAGAGGATGTGGCGGCTCCGTTTATCAGCAAGGGGGCCGCACCTAAGGTGGCCATTCTGCGTGAACAGGGTGTTAATTCGCAGTCTGAAATGGCCGCAGCCTTTGATAGGGCCGGATTTAACTGTATTGATGTGCATATGACGGATCTTATAAGTGGTAAGCTTACGCTTTGTGACTTTAAAGGTTTTGCCGCCTGTGGAGGCTTCTCCTATGGTGATGTGTTAGGTGCAGGCGAAGGCTGGGCCAAATCTATACTCTTTAATTCGCATCTTGCCGATGAGTTCTCTAAGTTCTTTAACCGCAATGATACCTTTGCTTTGGGAGTATGTAACGGCTGTCAGATGATGTCTGCGCTGCAAAGCCTCATTCCAGGTGCGGAAAACTGGCCTCGATTTGTTTCAAATCTCTCGGAACGTTTTGAGGCACGTTTTGTAGAGGTGGAAATCGTCAGCAGTCCATCAGTGCTGTTTTTGGGAATGGAAGGCTCCAAAATGCCGATTGTGGTATCACATGGTGAGGGACGTGCCGAGTTTAAGGATGAAAGGCATTTAGAAAATCTTGAGAAATCAGGACTAATTGCTATGCGTTATATTGATCATAACGGTGAAGTTACGGAAAGTTATCCTTTGAATCCTAATGGCTCTCCTCATGGAATTACTTCTGTTACCAACAGCGACGGTAGATTTACCATCCTTATGCCTCATCCTGAGAGAGTCATGCGGACTGTTGCCAACTCCTATCATCCAGATGACTGGGGCGAGGACAGTCCATGGATGAGAGTATTCAGAAATGCTCGTCTTTTTGTCGGCTAGATTTAATTCTAGTTACTCTTAGGAAGGTTGAAAATCGTATAACATGAAGTTATATGATTTTCATTTTTTAAGTGCAGGTGATTTAGCTGACTTTTATCATAAGGTTGGAGTATGGCTTATCTGAACAACAATCAGCATAATCAGAAAAAAGAACAGGGATTGGAAATGTATAAAGCGCTGCCACATTCATATGAGGCAGAAAAAAATTTCCTGGGCGCCCTGATCCTTGACGGTACTCTTTTAGAAAGGGTACGAGAAGAAATTGGAATTTTAGAAACAGATGATTTTGCGAATAAAGCCAATCAGATAGTTTATGAGGAAATTCTGTTAAGGGCTGAAGTATCAGATGACTTCAATGTCACGGTTGTTACTGCGGCACTAGAGCAAAAGGGCAGATTACGAGAAGTAGGCGGCGCGCAGTATATTGCCAGTCTTACTGAACTTACGGGACCGCAGGCGGCAATTGCCGAGTATGGAAGAATTATTCAGGAGCTGTCACGCCGACGGAAACTTATTAAACTTGCTGAGTACGTGGAGAAAATCTGCTATAACCCTGAAGGAAAAAGCGTTGACGATATCTACGATGAGGCACAGGGGTTAATTTTTAATCTTGCCGAAAAAAATTCAGATGAAGGTGAAGGTCCGGTTCCGATGACGGAAGTGGCCTTAAAACTTATTGAGCAGATTAAAGAGAATGTGGAGTCGGGAAGAAAACTGCAGGGAGTTATTTCCGGATTTCATGAATTAGATGAGCTAACCCAGGGCTTTAGACCTGGAACCTATAACATTATTGCTGCAAGACCAGGTGTGGGTAAGACCTCTTTTGCGATGAATATTGTTTCCAATATTGCCATGAACAGGGATGTAACCAAGCCTGCACTGGTTTTTTCACTGGAAATGCCGGCTCATGAAATTGCCATGCGTCTTTTATCCTCTTTTGGACGTGTGGCCACCAAAGATTTGAATACTGGTAATATTTCTCCTGAGCAGTGGCGTAACATCATTCAGAAAGTGAAACTTTTGACGCATAAAAATGCCAGTGGTGAAGAACAGATCAAACTCTACATAGATGACTGTTCTGAACTAAAACCATTGGATCTTCGGTCTAGAGCGCGTAAGATTTCCGCTGAATGCGGCGGACTGTCCTGTATTATGATTGACTATATTCAGTTAATGCGAGGACAGACACAGCATGACAACCGTTCTCAGGAGATTGGTGAAATTTCGCGTTCTTTAAAACAGCTGTCTAAGGAACTGCAGGTGCCGATTTTTGCTCTGGCTCAGTTAAACCGTGAGGTTGAGGCTCGTAAGGATCATCGCCCTATGAATTCAGATCTGCGTGAGTCCGGCTCTCTTGAACAGGATGCCGATATGATTATGTTTATTGACAGAAATGTCAATAAAGGTGACGATAGTGATGATACTAAGGCCAAGCTTATAATCGGAAAAAACCGTAGTGGTGCCACCAAGGATATAGAATTGCAGTTTCAGCCTGAGTATACCACCTTCTATGATAAGGCCGATCCTGCAGGTGAACAGGTGGAAAATGCTGCAACATATGATGTTTAAGGATTAGTAAATGGAAAGTGTAACAGCACTTATTGATAAGGGTGCTTTGCTTCATAATATTGAAGTTATCCAAAAAAAAGTAGGTGATGCTAAGATAATTGCCGTCATCAAGGCCAATGGCTATGGGCATGGAGCAATTGAAGTTGCCAAAACCTTACAGGATAGAGTTGTAGGTTTTGCGGTTGCCAGGATCGGCGAGGCCATAGAATTGCGGAAGGATGGCATTGAAAATCCAATATTTCTGCTGGAGGGTGTTTATTCTGACGATGAAGTGCTGCTTCTTGAAAAATATAATCTGTATACTGCCGTTCATGATCTAAACCAGTTACGCTCTATTGAACGTGCTCCCATAAAGGAGCCAATTCATGTTTGGCTGCAGGTGGATATTGGCATGCATCGTTTAGGATCAGATGATCCTAGGGTAATTTCTGAAATCAAGAGTCGTCTTGAGCATTGTGACCATGTTATAAAGCCTATTGGCCTGTTATCACACCTGTCGGTGGCTGATACAGACGGCGAAGAAGACTATAATGCAGAGGAGATTTCTAATTTCTTTAAATTTGCAAAAGATATGACGGGAGATCTGTGTCTTACCAACAGTGCTGCCATTTTTAGATGGAAAAACGCGCATACCCCATGGGTAAGACCGGGAATTGTCATGTATGGCATTTCTCCTTTTGAGGATGTTAGTGCCCAAGATTTGGATTTAATTCCCGTGATGACCCTTAAAAGCAAAATTATTGCTATTCATAATTTAAAAAAAGGGGCCAAGGTGGGATATGGTGCTTATTACGTAGCCCCTCAAGATACAACTTTAGGAATTGTGGCCTGCGGTTATGGTGACGGCTATCCTAGAACCGCGCCGAATGGAACACCTGTGTATGTTAATGGCAGAATCGCAAGAACTGCGGGGCATGTCTGCATGGATATGCTTTTTGTGGATCTAGGTGTAAACAGCGGGGATAAAATCGGTGATGAGGTGATTCTGTGGGGACGGGATGTCCCTGTAGAAACCGTGGCAAAACTTTGTAATACTATTCCTTATGAGCTGGTTTGCCATGTGATGCCCAGGGTAAATTTTGTATATAAATAAGTTGGAGGTAACCTATGAAAGGTATGAGTCAGCTGATGCTTTTGTGTGGTGCATTGTTTTTGTTGACCCAGAGTGCTGCTGCCAAGACGGAGGCTAATGTCAAATGTCCTGAACCTAAATATGAACATATTGATTTAGTGCTGGTGATTGATAAATCCGGATCAATGCACGGCCTTGAGGATGATACCATAGGCGGTTTTAACTCACTTCTTGAGAAGCAGAAGAAACTCCCCGTACAGACTGAGGTGACTACGGTGATGTTTAATGACAAATCTGATGTGGTCCATGAGCGTACAGAGATTAGCAAAGTTGAACCTTTATCGAGTAAGAATTACATGCCGGGCGGAAGAACCGCGCTTTTAGATAGTGTGGGCAGCACTATTGACAAGGTTTGCACATACAAAAATATTGACGATAAGGATAACAAGGTTATATTCGCTATTATTACTGATGGCAGAGAGAATGCCAGTACCGAGTACCAGAAAAAAAATGTCAAGGAGCTCATTGAAAAGAAGCAGAAAGACGGCTGGGAGTTTATTTTTCTTGGAGCAAACATTGATGCAATTTCAGAGGCAGGCTCTATAGGTATCTCTCCACGAAGGGCAGTTCAGTATAAAAATTCAGAACGCGGCGTAAGAGCAAATTATGATGCAGTTGCCTCTTTTGCGGAACAGTCTGCACTCGGAGTGGATTCAGAAGAGTGGAAACAGAAGGCTGAACAGGATAATGCCAAGTAAAATATAAGTTTAGCATACACAAGTAGTTAGGCTACTTTTTGATTTAAAGAGGTCAGTAACACTCGAAATAAAAACACCTTATAAGATCATTTGAACACAGGATACAGGATTTGTGAAACATGAAGTAAATATTTTCCATTATCTGTATATTGCACATATACTAAACTTTATTCAGGTTTCTAAATCTTGGGATAGCAGAATCGTAGAACAATTAGTAGAATTTCCTAAAATTGATGTAGAACAATTCAATTCTGGGAAAAAAGTTTTGGGATACCCCGAATGATGGGAAAATATAGAAAGTTACTAGTTCAGAAATTATTTTGCCAATATATATTTCAATATTGGCAAAATAAACTGCCCATAAACGCGCCAGCATTCGCTGTGTAAAGGATCCTCTTAACCATCTTTTTGACATCCTCCTCTTGCTTTGGCAAGAGGATTCCTACTGAGAGGCTAATTACTGTTACTATTCACGGTCTTTTAATAGAATTAAACAATTTATCCTCAAAATTAAATGCTATTTTCTAATTATGTTGAGTAAGACATCATTCAAATAGGGCTTGAGTTAAGGTTCTTTGTCCGCACGATTGCCAAGGGAGACAATCTCACAGGACTTTTTGGCAAAACCAATACCGATGCCATAGACCCTTTCATAACGGTCTCCGATAAATTTTGCGGCATAATTCTT
>CACYBT010000031.1 GCA_902772715.1 uncultured Succinivibrio sp. | reverse complement strand
CCCTCATGTTTGTGGAAAGTTCGCTGTCATTAAAAGTATTAAGTCCCACCAGTACCGGACCTGTTAAGGATTCCATATTCTTGGAGGTCAGAAGTATCGGTACTGCAGTATTGCGCAAAAGCTGTAAATCAAGAGGTGATTCCATCACATCATCAAACAAGGTATGTTTTTCTTTTGCCTTCACTATAAGAGTAACACACTGCTCCTTAGAATATGCGACCACAGCCTTTCCCACTTCTTTTTTATATAGTGCAGCCGTCTTTACAGGAAGATCTGGAAGATGGGTTTTAACGTAATCTAAAAGCCATTTATGCAGCAAATTCTGTCGTTCGTCGGCAAATCTGTCCTGATCTAGAACAAAAAGTGTGGTCATACTGACCGGATCATGTGACTGAGCCACCATCAGAGTGAGATCTACGGCATTTTTGTCTTTTGCCGTAAGATATTTGTAAAGAACTAACGCCTTTTTTAAGGCACTTTGTTCTTCCTGATTATAATCAAGCAATACCAGAATATGTGAATACACTTTGTTACCTCACCCTTAACGTTCCTTACAGGTTGATTTAATTTTGCGAGTAAGCATCAGCCAGGCATTTTTGACCTTCTGAACATAACGGTTGTGAATAGTACTGTTTACTGAGTAATGGTAATGATAATTGCCAACTCCCGTCCAGATCCTTCCGTCGGCCTTTTCAATTTCACGTCTCAAAAGATAACCCATGGCCCATACATTATGACATGGCTTGCTCTTGATATCATCCTTTGAAAGTTTAAATTTCTTTAACTCCTGCATTCTTACGTCATTAATCTGTGCCGGTCCACAGTCCTGGGTACCGTTGGTGTTAACCCGGCATCTCCCGTTCACAGGACCACGCTCCACGTATAAAATGGCGTACAGCAACTCCTCTGGAAGTTCAAATTGAAAGGCGGTCCAGGCCACACAGTTTTTGACTTCAGCATACTGTCCCATAATACTGTCATTGTAGGCCAGATCACGCCAGTGCTCAGCATTACCCACACACTGCATATTGGCAGCATATACAAGTTTACAGCATAACAGCAGAAACACAAGAAAACTACTCTTCACTGCCAAGCCCTCTTACGGCTTCAAGCATAGTCTCCTCCACATTCTTAAAATCAGTATGATCAAACTTTATAGGACTGGCCTTGGGATTAGGTTGTGGGAACTCCACATGATGAGGATACACATAACCTTCAGCATTCGCGTAATTCTGAATATTTATGGTATCGATAAGTGTGGTCACCTCCACACCATCACTTTTAAGACGTATGGGACTTAAATTAAAAATCAGCACTTTATTGAGATTTTCAAGAGTAACCTTCATTTTCGTGGAAGAGGCACCGCCATTCTGCTTAATCACCAGTTCTGATGGTGAGGCGGTATTCTCCACTAAAAAGCCCTGCTTTTCGCAGTCAAAATTCTCGACCGCATAGGGGACTCCCTGCAAATCATAAAACCTTAAGACAGTAATACCATAGTATGGCACCCCAATATTCAGAGCAGGTCGATATTCAAAGGAGTTACGTAAAATACCGGCCTGTGCATCTCCGGGCACAAAAGGGATCTTAGGGGCGCTAATTTCTTCTATTTCCTGAATCTTATCATTATCGAGGCGGGAAGTGACATTCAACTGCTCTTTGGTTCTGTAGTCAGTCAAGGTCTCACTAAGTTCAGGTGGAGGTGCAGGCATCACAATAGCCCGCGCAGAACAGGATAAAAGTGCAAGACAAGCAAGAAAAGTCAACCTAATTAAACGCATAATAACCTCATCTGTTTCACAATTATAGCAGATAAGCAGGCATGATTAAGGCTTTTTGACAGAGTTTACAGAAAAAATAAGTAAAACTAGACGCGACTTAGCATTCCCTGTCCCTTAGTCAAAGCCATAAAGGCAAGGTTAAAGTCATGAGTCAGAGGCAGAGGAACTGAAATTTCAAGATTAACCCTATCCAAAAACACAATTTTCTCGATACTGACTTCCATTTTGGCGCCTAAGGCCTTAAAGGAGCCCAAAAGGCTAGGTTCAATAACCACCATATAACGAATCATCTCCTTTTTTTCGCATACGGGCAGGGAATTGAGCGCACCTTTGATACTATCCTGATAAGCCTTGACAAGTCCTCCGGTGCCAAGCAGAATACCGCCAAAATAGCGGGTAACCACACAGGTTATCTCTCCTAGATCAGAATGCAGAAGAATATTAAGCATAGGCTGACCTGCAGTACCATGCGGCTCCCCGTCATCAGAACAGCCGCAGTAGGCTGAAGAACCGGCCTCATAGGCATTATAGGCAAAGCAGTTATGCCTGGCATCGGCAAATTCTTCCGTTATTTTTAGAATAAAAGCCTTTGCCTCCTCTACTGACGAAGTCCGCGCAACTGAAGTAATAAAACGGCTTTTCTTGACAATAAGACTGGTACGGTGACATGTATCTTTTTTTAAAAAAGGAACCTTATATACTTTATTCACAGCATTTCTCCCCTCACACCAAGGCATTGTAACATAATTGCAGGGAGCAAAAAAAAAAGACCATCCTAAGACAGTCTTTTCACATATAAGTCAACCTAGAAAAGTTTGCCCACAGCAACCCTGGTGGCAAGTTTTGCCGCAAACAGCAGTCCATCTCCTATCTTATCGAGAATAGACCAATCCTCTTCCTGCGGGGTCTCATTTAGAACCTCAAAGTTCTTGCTTGATGGGTTCTCATTAAGTACCGCAAACTTTTCTCTTAGCGCATCAAGTTTTGGTGTAGGCTCTTGGCTCTGAACTGCCGCAAGTTCATCAGCAAACTCAGACTGAGCGCCACTGTCATAAGAGTTTAGAGGGAGGTGACGCCTAACGTCATTTTGCACATTGCCAGAGGCTCCCTGCTGCAAAACCTTTAAGGCATCGGCAAATTCATTTTTGGAGGTTCTGCCAGTATTGCCGTAGGCACTGCCGGCATGCCCCCCTGTAGTGATATTTGAGAGCGCGCCCCTCTTAAGCGAACTGTCATGATGAAATAAAGTTAATGTGGACATCTAAATACCCTCCGTCACCGGCAATCCTTGCCGTTATACTTTAGATATCTAAGATTATGCACGATATATGCCAAAGTTAATTT
>CACYBT010000030.1 GCA_902772715.1 uncultured Succinivibrio sp. | reverse complement strand
GGAGTGATAATAAGAGGATTTCCGACCGCACAAGTTTTAAAGCACTCCATAAGATAGGAGGTCCTATCTACATAAGAGGAGCCTAGTTCAATAAGTTAGCAAAGCCTTCACCGCCTTTAAAAAAGCGTTGGCATGCATATGAACCTTGCCCGTTGCTTTAATTCTAGAAAATTATGCAAAATACCAAGAGAGTCAAAAAAATGAGTGGTTTACAACTCACTTAGTGATCCTCTTCCTTATTTATCACCCACGTATGCTATTTTTAACCTCTAAAATCTTACTTATCTTCCTTTGTACTAGAGCCTGCATAAATACTGATATCCGATGTCACTCGATTATTTGAAGCCCCTACCGTACCGATATTTGCCGGTGGACGAGCCTCCCCTGCAGACTGATTAAAGTGATAGGTCCATGCTCCAATTTTGGAAAACTCAGATGCATGCGTAAAGGTACCGTCTAAAATTGCCGGCGAAGATCCCGTTGGCACCAAAAAGATTATACCGTTGCCTTCATAGCCTAACACCCGGATGTCACTTTCATAGCCATAGGTAATAAGGATCCGCTTGATCCTTGAAATATCCATAACACTGTAGACATCGGTAATAAGAACTCTTACGCCTCCCTTCACTGGTCCTAGGACAATGTTAGCCCCTTCACTTGCAATATCCAAAGGATTATCCTCTCCGGCTGAGGTTTTGATCTCAGGTGCAGCAGCCACAGAAGACTCTGATAACCCCCATGCCACATCCTTACATAACTTTGCCGATAATTCATCTGCACTGCCGCTGCTTTCACCGTGATTAAGACCTTTGCCATCCTTGTCAAAGACATTCCATTTCACAGAATAGGAGTTTGTTTCAGTATCTTTGCTGATCACGCCTGCCAGAAAAAAATTGGCATCATAACGTTTGGATGCAGACGCTAAAATGGTATCTGAATGAGTAACTATAGTCTGGGCATTGACTTTCTGTACATCTTCAAGATCCATAATCGGAAAGGACATGGTATAGTTATTTTTTTTAGCATTATCGACAAGCGCCGCGACCACAGGATTATCTCCATCTCCACCTAGGACCCGTCCATCACTTCCCTCTGTAAGGTCGGCAAGCCAGCATAAAACCGAGCCATTAAAGCCTGCATGCACGAAAGATGGATTACTCATAATGGCACTCTTAACCATTTCGTCATCAAAGGAGACCCTGAGCATGGCACCATCAATGCTCATATGTTTGATGCTTTTTCTGATGGAATCTAGAGGTACCTTATCAGCATTGTCCAAAAGCAGTTCATTTGCACATTCGCAAAATGCCGATTTAATGGCATTATCCATGCCTGCATCAAGACTTTTTTCAACTATCTGTGAGGCCAAAACCTGAGTGCCTCCAATAAACCCCAAAAGTAAAACTAATGCTTTCATAACATTACATCCTATATCAAATAATTTGCCCCATTTTATCACACCACAGTGCAGTTTATTTTTTTAATGAAATTAACTGTCATTTCTTGTAAAATTTGCTCGGGCATGAATACGAAACAGAATCTGGAGAAAGCAATGAATACAAATTTAACCTATAAGGAAGCCGGAGTTGATATAAACGCTGGTGAAGAACTAGTGGAGCGGATCAAAGAACCAGTCAAAAAGACCACAAGAGAAGAAGTCATCGGTGGTTTAGGCGGCTTTGGCGCTTTAACCAGAATTCCTAAAGGGTATAATAATCCTGTTCTAGTATCTGGCACAGATGGTGTCGGCACCAAGTTAAGACTGGCCATTGATCTTAAAAGACACAGCACGGTTGGACAAGATCTCGTTGCCATGAGTGTCAATGATATTGTGGTACAGGGCGCTGAACCATTTCTATTCTTGGACTACTACGGTACAGGTAAACTTGACGTTGACACTGCCGCAACCGTTGTGGCAGGCATTGCCAAAGGCTGCGAGTTAAGCGGATGCGCACTGGTGGGCGGTGAAACCGCAGAGATGCCAGGCATGTATGCCGAAGGTGACTATGATCTTGCAGGCTTTGCAGTAGGTGTTGTCGATGAGGATAAAATCATTGACGGCTCCAAAGTAAAAAATGGCGATACTATTATTGGCATTGCCTCATCTGGACCTCATTCCAACGGTTATTCTTTAATCCGTGCCATTCTCAAAAAAATCAACTGTGACCCACTGCATGAGCGGCTAGAAGACGGGACACTCATTGCAGATGCGCTGATGGCACCGACCAAAATCTATGTAAAATCCATCCTCAAACTCGTAAAGAGCGTGGAAGTTCATGCTTTGGCCCATATTACGGGTGGCGGCTTTTGGGAGAATATTCCAAGAGTACTGCCTGCTGACACCTGTGCCGCCTGTAATGGTGATGCCTGGGCAAGACCCGAGATTTTCAAGTTTTTAAAAGAAAAGGGGAATGTGTCTGCCTACGAGATGTTCAGAACCTTTAACTGTGGAGTAGGCATGCTGGCTGTGGTCTCAGAGGATGATGCACAAAAGGCCTTGGATATTCTGCAAAAGGCCGGAGAAACAGCCTTTATTCTTGGTCAGATCGTCCCTCTTGGCAGTGACGGAAAACAGGTTACTATAAGTAATTTTGAGAATTTTTAAAAACAGCTAAATGTACAGGGCTTCATCGTAGGGTGAGGCCTTTTGTTTTTCCTTAATTTTAACTTTTTGGTAATTTATAGGTAAAAGCGTGAGTGTTTACAATATAGACTGGTGGGGGATCAAATATTTTGACGTCAATGATAAGGGACACATTGTAGTACGCCCCGATCCGGATAATTCCAGTGTTGAAATTGATCTTGCCGAACTTGTCAAATCAAGAAATGCCCTAGGTCAGAGGCTGCCGGCTCTGTTCTGCTTTCCACAGATCCTGCAGAGCCGTCTCCACGATATCAACAATGCTTTTTTGAATGCTCGTCAGGAATACGGTTATCATGGTGATTACAACCTTGTCTATCCGGTAAAAGTAAATCAGCATCGAAGGGTACTGGAGGCACTTACCAGCAGCACGGGCGATCCTATAGGTCTTGAAGCCGGTTCCAAGGCAGAGCTTATGGCTGTTTTGGCCCATGCTGGAAGAAAAGAATCGATGATAGTCTGCAACGGCTACAAAGACCGTGAATATATCCGTCTGGCCCTAAACGGTGAAAAAATGGGACATAAGGTCTTTTTAGTCATTGAGAAAATGTCTGAACTAAAGATTGTTCTCGAGGAATCACAACGTCTTGAGATTATTCCAAGACTTGGAGTACGTGCCCGTCTTGCCTCCCAGGGTTCAGGAAAATGGCAGTCCTCAGGAGGTGAGAGCTCTAAATTCGGACTTGCTGCAAGCCAGGTTTTAAGGCTTGTAGAAATACTTAAAGAAAACGATAAATTAGAGTGGCTGCAGTTACTGCATTTTCATTTAGGCTCACAGATGTCCAATATCCGAGATATCACCCGTGGAGTCAGGGAGAGTGCCAAATTTTTTGTGGAACTGTCAAAACTTGGAGTAAATATCCGCTTTTTTGATGTCGGAGGTGGACTGGGTGTTGATTACGAGGGAACTCGATCGCAAACTGACTGCTCTGTCAACTACTCCCTTAAGGAATATGCCAATAATATTGTGTGGACCATCGGCGATGCCTGTCATGAAAACAATTTAAAGGAGCCTACCATTCTCACGGAATCAGGCCGCGCTCTGACAGTCTATCATGCCGTCCTTATTACCAACATCATTGGTATTGAGCGCAATGATTTTACGATGCCAGAACCGCCACTGCCTGAATCTCCGCGGGCACTTTTAAGCCTGTTTGAAACCTGGGAAGAGATGCAAAAAAGCGGCATCAAACACTCACTGCGAGAATATCTGCATGACAGTCAGTATTCCCTGCAGGAAATCCATGAAGGTTATGTCTCCGGCAATGTCACCCTGCAGCAGCGTGCCAAGGCTGAGCAGATGTATCTTTGCATCTGCAAGAAAATTCAGCAGTCTCTTGACCCTACCAATAAATCCCACCGTGTGCTTATCGATGAATTAGATGAGCGTATGGCTGACAAAATCTATCTTAATTTCTCTTTGTTTCAGTCCCTGCCTGATGCCTGGGGCATCGATCAGATTTTTCCGGTACTGCCGCTTGAAAATCTTGACAAACCACTGAACAGAAGAGCGGTACTTTTGGATATCACCTGTGACTCGGACGGTGCCATATCTCAGTATGTGGAGGGTGATGATATCTCCAAAACCATGCCCTTCCCTGACTATGACATCGACAATCCGCCAATGATAGGCTTTTTTATGGTGGGAGCCTATCAGGAGATTTTAGGCAACATGCATAATCTTTTTGGCAATACCGAAGTCTATGATGTCTATGCCTATGATAATGGCAAAGTCAATGTCTCTTTATCGGATGAAGGCAGTACGGTTGCCGATATGTTGCGCTATGTGCTGCTCGATCCTTCAAAACTTTTAAATGAATTCTCAAGTCAGGTGCTCCATAATCAGAATCATCTTGATGAAAAAACGCAACGAGCCTTTATTGAAGAATTTAAATCCGGACTCTACGGCTATACGTATCTTGAGGAGGTGTAAATGGAAACCTTAAATCGTGAGTATGACAACTCTCTTGTAGGAAATGCTTTTGGTTTTTTAAGAACTCCGCTTATATTCGATCCTTATGAATATAAAGCCGATATTGTCATCACCGGAGTGCCTTTTGATATGGCAACCTCAGGTCGCTCCGGTACCCGTTTTGGTCCTCAGGCTATAAGGCAGGTATCTCCACAGTTAGCATGGGAACAAAAACGCTATCCCTGGAATTTTAATGTTTTTGACAGACTTAAGGTTATCGATTGCGGAGATTTAGTCTATGCCTTTGGTGATAACCAAAATATGTGCGAAAAACTATTTACCCACGCAAATCTGCTTATTAGAAGC
>CACYBT010000029.1 GCA_902772715.1 uncultured Succinivibrio sp. | reverse complement strand
GTGGATTGCTAAGTCTTCCCATTAGCAGGCGACTTCGGGACTTGCACCCTATAGACAATGCTCATGCTGAGCACACTAAATATATTATGTTGAACGCAACATAATATATAGGCTGTGAAGAGTAACACTGCTCTTAAATCAACACCAGAAATTGCTTGTGTTAATCAAAACAGCATGTCACAATGGCAGAAGGTTTCATGAAAAAAGTAGACATTGGAGAGTACTATGAGTGAAAATTTAAGCGCGAAAGTTCCTGTAAACAAAATCCTGTATATCGTTCTGGCATTTTTTATGGGCTATCTTGGCATTCATAAGTTTATCATAGGTAAAGTCACCGTAGGTATTATCTACATTGTGATTGGCTTGTTTACTTTCTTTGTGATTGTGTCCATTCTGGTGCTCATCGACATCATCAAGGTGGCAACACTACCTGCGGATACCAGCGGCAACGTTATGGTAAAAACCTCGGGATTTTTTGAAAAATAAAATCAATGGTAAGAGGATCATGATTGAAAAAATGCGGTACAAAGCCCATTAAAGCTCCTCTGCTTCCTTTAAATCTTCTTTTAACCGCTCTTTATCACACCGTCTTGATATCCCCCTAACTTTGCACAAAACTGCTCTCATCTTATTTTTCTCTAATTTAAACTGCGCTTAAATGTCTGTTAATCCCCTCACCGCAAAAAAATTATTTTTCTTATAAATTAAATAGTTATACAAAGAATATGTCATTTCTGGCCCAAAATCCCTAAGTCTTCAAAAATCAGGGCTTATGCTTTGTGCACCACAAAAATAAATCCTATAAAAAAACTAAACCATTACTAAACCTAGAGGAGTTTGGCTTTCTTAGCCTCAATTACTTTATGCACAATAAAATTACCCTGTTAGAGGAAAAAAGCACCTTTATCCTGTCGCTCCTGTTGCTTATGGCAGGCTTCTTATACTGCTATGTCAGGGGACTTAGTTTTATCAACAGCGTTTTTCTCATTCTTGAATTAGTGTTATCACTAAGTCTTATGTATCTTACAAGAAGTATCAGCCTCAAGGCTCTTTTTAAACTTGATAACACTTTCCTTATGCCGCAAAGTGCCATCAAAAAACTTATAAAGCACAAAAATTATTTGGAGCGGCTAAAGGGCCATGCGCACCATACCTTCCTTTATTTAGGACGCGGTTTTGTCATCACGCCCAAACACACCAGCGCCCTTTACTCACTAATGGCCGCGGGACTGTCGCAGCGTTCCTCGCTGCACAATGGCAGTCCTGAAATTCATCGCATTGACAGGGCGCATCATCTTTTTATGAATATCAAAAATCTTGAAGGGCATACCCTCATGTTTGGCGCTCCAGGTTCTGGCAAGACGCGTTTTTTTGAACTCTTAATCATGCAGGCAATCATGCGTAATGAGTCCGTCATTATCATCGATCCTAAAGGCGATCACGATCTTAAAGAAAGTGTGCATACCATCTGCACTGACATGGGACGCAGCCTCAGGATCATCGACAACCGCATTCTCAAAAACAATACTGCGCCCTTTAATCTTCTTGCCAATATCGGCTCACCGCAGGAGGCTGCAGATCGTCTAAAGGCGCTTCTTGAGGACAAGGACAGCGTATTTTCTGACTATGCCTATCAGGCTCTCATTGCCACCGCCTATAGCATCAAAATTCTGCATAGGCACTATACCTTTGAGAACTTCAAACACTATTTCAATTTAAGATCTTTTCGTGAGGCTTTCCTTACGCAGTGTGTCAATCTGTGTCTCAAAACGCGTGATCCCAAGGTTATCACCTATCTTGGCAGAGTGTTACAAGCCCAGAAGGTTTCCCTTAAAGACTATCCTCGATTAGAGGAAGAATTAAGCCTCATTGGCAGCGGCAATACTGACAGTGAGACCAGGGATAGTGCCGTGAAAAAAGAGGAGAGTCTTGCAAACCCCAAAAAATTAACTATAGCCTTAGGCTTTGTCCTTGACTATCTTGTAAAGAATCATCCCTCTGCTTTAGACAGTGTCAGGGATATTGAGACTTTAAGAGCGGTACTTGACTATGATGAGGAGTTTTTCAAGAAAACCACCTCTTCCATCACCCCCAAACTTGAGACGCTGGCCAATACCTACCTAAACGAGTTCTTCTCGCCTAAAAGCCCGGATGCCAAAAACCTCAATTATGTCATCGAGGAAAATGAGGTGCTCTATGTAGCGTTAAACTCCCTATCTGACAATACCCTGTCACGCCTTATGGGAAGCATGCTCTTAAAGGAGTTAGAATCCATAGCCGCCGACTTTTATGCGCTCAACATGAAAGCCTCCCACCCTGTGAGTGTCTTTATCGACGAGGCCTATGAAACGGTGGGCAATGCCCTCATACAGTTACTCAACAAAGGACGTGGGGCCGGCTTTAATTTAACCTTAGCCACCCAGACCCTCGGCGATTTTGAGGTTAATTCCTCAAAAGACTACCGCGCTTTAGTCCTGGGCAACTGCAACAATCTTATCTCCATGCGCATACGAGATGAGGAGACCGCCCACGCCGTAACCTCAGGGCTGCCTGCAACCTCCATAGTGCAGCAGTCAGTGAATGTGAACATCAAAGGTCACTCCTTTAAAGATTATGAGGATACGTTAGGCTATGGCGAGCGCAGCGAGGAAGTGCCGCTTTTTCCCAAGACTCTGTTGGGCAGTCTCCCCAATTTTGAATATCTGGCAAGACTCAATGACGGCCGTCTTATCAAGGGAGTGATCCCGCTTATAAATTATGATCATAAAAAGATGAGGTCTTAGATGCAATTTGTAGTAACTCTTGTCATAAAGACGGCCCTGGCCCTCCTCATACTCTCACTTATTATCGGCAATGATACCTATGATCCTAAACAGGTACTGTATCTTGAGGGGGAGGACTTTTACCATTTCTTTGGACTGGAGTGTGGTGACACTCTGGTCTTTGACATAAAGAGTCTGGTTAAGACCTATGAGCATTTATGCAGCCTGCTTTTAAAATATGACCTGCTGCCTCTCTTTAAACTTCTGTATCTTAGAGTCTATGCCACGCTCACTGCACTGTGGCTGCCGCTTCTTATGCTGTGTTTACAGATTTATCTTATAGGCAATACCCTCAAGTATATTCTGCTAAATTTTAAGAAAAGTCCGCGAAAACTGCATGCGCTGCTCTTAAGAGCCCTGCGTTTTCTGCCCTATCTTATGGTGCTCACGCTCACAAATTCAGAAACCCCGGTACTTTCTGTCATGCTCATCCTGTATGTGGCAGAAGCCGTGCTTATGTCCCTGTGCTGCGCCCTGTCATAATCATTTAAGGAGTATTTATGTTTTCCCTGTTTAAGAAAAAACCCCAAAACATGCTCATCAGTAAAGGTGAAGTTCTGCAAAAGGACAATGATTTTGCCTTTAACTCAAGAGTCATCACCAATGAGGGCGATATCATCATCAAGGCCCAGAACTATGAAAAACTCACCAAGGAATATGCCTTTTTTTTAAATCTCATCAAAAACCGCGCCCTAATGGAAAAATGTCATGAGAGCTATCACCGGATTTTAGAGCCCTGTCTTGCCCTTTTTATTAAAACCGTGATGATAACGCCCTGTGTGCCGACACAGACCTGTCTTATTGCCTCCTCGCTTCTCAAGCATACCCTCATAAGCATTCTCAATCTGCCGATGGTAAAGAGCAGTGACTCCTTTTTTGCCGATCCTACAGGGGATACCTTCGTGCGTGATGCCCTCATCGTGATGACGCACAATCTTATGAAAATGCAGCAGGGATTCAGTCTTATCACCACTCCCGGGAAAAACTACTGCTACGATGGCAGAGGGCTTAAAACCCTAAATACCTTTATGGAGATCCACGAGCCCACCCATCTGCGCTTTTTCCTAAACAAAGGGGTGCACAAGCCTACAAGCCGTGATTATGAAAAGACCTTTTTGCTCTTTTTAAGTGCCCTGCCCCACACTCTTGTAGAAGATCCGTCCTTTTTGCACCTAAAGCGCGATCTGCTTTTGATTTTTGTCAACTTCACCCAAGTGGAGGATACCGAGAAAGCCTCCTTTGAGGTACAGGATAAGCCCGTCCCTTTTTATGACACCTTAAGTCTCTACCATCTCAAAAAACTCGATAAAAGTGTGGAAAACATGCTCATGCATCCCTATGATCTGCGCTATGCATTAGGCTCCTATCTCACACTGCTTTTAAAGGAGGGCTTTTTTAGCGATGAGCCTGAAGGGGCCTACCCTGTAGGCTATGGCTATTTTATTGAACGCCAAAGCCTGGCTCACAGGAGAATAAGTGAGGCGATGATCCGCTATTTTAGCGTCCATCATCTTGAAGATCATGAATTCACGCTCTTAAAAAGTCTTTACGATAAAGAGCATCATCTGCCATCTTCTCCAAAAGACAGTCATGACACCGCACTTGCCGAAGGCATCCTTGGCCAAAAAGACTATCTTACCTATATCTACAATACCCACATGGTCCTTGAAAATCTCGTCAAGGAACAAGGGTCCTTTCATCTTTTAAGATATAGGCAGGAACAGTATCTTATCGACGGCTTTATGCTGCGCAGTACCTTTTTTGACACCCATGATGAAAACAATGGCGCCATAGCCTTAGATGCAGGCATCGAGCCTTTATTAAAAAGCATCGCCTGCTATAATGAGAACTATCAGAATTTTACCTCACTGCCGCTTTTGCACTCCTCACTTGGCACCATTCTCAAAAATCTTAGCAAGATTGAAGAAAAAGAGGAACTTAATGCCTATTTTGATTTTCAAAGGATCCATTGTCCACCACCAGAAGATACATCGCCTCAACCTAAAGAGAGAAAATCACGAAAAAAAGCGGCATCTGCAGTCCCAGAGGAAAAACCTGAGTCTTCTTCTAAAGAGCGGTGCGCCTGATGTCAAAAATTAGCCTCATGTCGCCCGTAAAGGCCCTCTTTAATCCTCTTTGCAAAAGGTTTAATCCGAGGACGAGAATAAAAGAGAGCGCAGCAGAAAGTCATCTTTATGACAATACGCTGCATGGAGAGTACAAAATTCTCCTAAGCGACGGCTCCACTCTTTTGGCCTTTTTTGACTATAAAAGGAATCTTGTGCTCCATGAGGAGCACATTTTAAATATTCTAAAAATCAGTAATGACATCTTTAGTCATTACGGATTTAAAGAAGATGCAGCGCGGGGGCCTTGCCTTGCCCTCATCGAAGAAAACATCGAGCATTTTGCCAAAATTCTGTCGGTAGTGCCGGCCTCTGCCGTTTTTCATGATGAGGAGGCAGGAGGACTCTTCTTTCACAGTCTGCTTACCTTAAAGAATATGCTCTCGCTTCATCTTGCAGAGGCTCAAAAACAGGGCGAAAAAAAAGAGCAGACTTGGCATCCTAAGATTGATGCTCTGCAGGTAGGGCGCTTTCTTTTGGCAGTATGCCTCTGTGCGCTTACGCATGATCTCAGAAAAATGGTGACGGACTATCATATCTCCACCATGGGAGGGCGCTTCTTTTTTGTGCCCACGCTTTTGAATATTCTGAAGGGCGGACTTGACGATTTTGGCAAGAGACATCAGTGTGAAGCCCTGCGCTACTATTTTATAAGAGGACGCAGCATAAGACACGAAGACTATCTTGGACTTACGCTCAAAACCTATCTTGGTCTTAATCCCAAGCAAAAAAACTATCTTGACGGTGAATGCGAGTATTTTATGTCAAACTTCTACCACGAATTATGTAAAGAGGATTTCAAATACTCGCGCCTTTACAGTCTGTTAAAGGCTGCCGACGGACTTTCATGCTGTGAGTCGGTGCGCCTCAGACAGAGTCTCTATCCGCTTAGTGCATATCTTACAACCAGTATGGCTATCGGCAACATTCCTGACAGCACGGATGGCTTTTACCACCTTGAGCATGGCTATTTTGTCGAATACTACTCAAGGGCCTATATGCTCCTTTTGCATGCAAGCGATCTGCATTCCCAGTTTCTGTACAAGGCCCAAAATCTCCAACCTGAAGATTTTATGAAGGTCTATACCAATGAATGCCATGCCGTGCGTCATAATATGGATGAGGAGGTGCTAAATCTTGAGCGCTCAGAGGAGATCTTAGGACGCGACTTTGATTATCTGCATCTTCTCCCCGCCCTCAATGTACCGACACGCAAGCCCTTTTTTCATGAACTGGCCGCCACCCCGTTTCTCGTCAATGAACACTACAAAAGCAGTGTCATGTGGCATCATCTCACCTCCCAAGAGGGACTTGACATTTATGCCTATGGTCTTTGCATAGACGGATTTACCCATGAGCATTACGTCGTATGCAGGCCTATTTTAAAATTCTCACTGCGTCAGAATACCCTCCTGCATCTTATTCTTTTAAAGGATTTTAAAACTGCGACCAAAAAGGCGGAAACGGCAGCAATTAACCTTGACAGTGAATATGCGCTCTTAAAGCATACGCTGCGTTCATTTAGCCTCAACACTAAAGTTACTTTTGAAACCTTCACAAAGGCCCTTGAACAAACCATTGTCAAAGAACATACAGAGAAAATAACCACTGACAAAGGCAGTAAAAACCTCAAAATCACCACCTTAAGTCTTGATAAAATGGAGCATGTAAAAAGCCTCTTGGCCTCCTATAAAATTTCCTCGCAAAGACATTTGAGAGAGTGTGAAAACACGCAGCGTGAAATCTACAAAAAAGCCAATAACACGCTTATAAAGCGTATTGCAAAAAACGGCTGAAGTATTCATCAGAAAAAAAGAACAAGGATTTTGTAATGACTTTAGAGTGATTAGTAAACAGCAACTGCCGCCATCATGTAAGCCTTAGGCTGTTTTTTACGCTTTAATTCAAAAAAGTGGTACCAGGTGAGGCATCCCCTCCCAAACATGCTCCATAGCATGTAACTGGCCGATATATAGCGTATTGTAATATAAAATCTCATCAGATACAGTTAAGCCTAACCGCAAACAGGTTTGCATAGCGGCC
>CACYBT010000028.1 GCA_902772715.1 uncultured Succinivibrio sp. | reverse complement strand
TTCTGAATAGAGCTCATGCTCGGTCCGATGTCCGCAGTTTGACAAAAGAAGCCGCAGTGTTGCCGGAGTTGAATAGGAAGTTGCCGAGTTAAAGGAGTCAAAATAGATATCAAACTTTGAAAACAGTTCATTGTTCAACTGGTTTGAGGCGGCGATATCATCTGTAGCCATGGAGCAGATATTAACCATAAGAATGTCGAAGGATTCAAAGTTAGCCGGTAATTCATAAGGCATACTGATAATTCTTGAAGCCTCTTTGGCAAAAATATCCTGACTGTATTTTTCGATGTTTGCCGCTGTTTTATCCCCGATTAGGGGAACCAGATCTGAAGATGTCCCTGTATTTTCCGCAGTTGATGCTGTAGTCTCTGCCTGTAACTGATTGATCATGAACGGTGAAATGCTCTGAATGCCAATTATGGCAAATATCACTGCGAGCACCGTATATACATGCACGACGTCGCTTAGGAAGACCACAATAATCACGATGAAGCATATGATGAGAATAATCGAGGTGGAAATCATTTGCAGCAGGGAGTCAATGATTTCAATGTCATGATTTTCATGTATGGAGGTTAAGATCTGCTCAAAACCTGGCAGATAACTGTCGTAATAAAACAAGAACACAGCCATAACCGTGATAAGAGTGTAGTGCAGAGATCTTAGGAAGAGGTTGTTAAAGCGCACGGCACCACATAGCAGCAGAGCGGCATTGGGGATTATGGAAAAACTGGTGTATGAAGAAAAATAAAGAAAAAACCTGACAAAGAAATATGCCCCTAAAGCCAAATTTTCATGAAAATTAAAAGATCCGAAATTTTTTATTTTATCAGTTAACATATTCTTTCCATGCTGCATCGTTATTCTGATTGGCTTTATAGAAAAACTTTCCTTTAAATTCAATCAATGTGTTTTCTCTGTTCTCGCTGACTATTGCGGTTTTATACAGATCTTCATGCAGGGCATCATATGATAAAGGTCTTTGTCTTGAAAAGATATCAAGTTTGATGATTCTGGCTATGGCCGAGGCCAAAGCCTGATAGCTGACATTATCGTTATAGACCTTTTGATTATGGTTATCATTGATCCCGACAAATTTGATCATGGCGGTGGTATTGGTCAGTTTCTGGGAGGGTATCTTTCTTATTCCCTGTAATTGCGTTTTGTCACTGTGATTGGCAGAACCACAGGTGCTAAGCAGGATAAAAAGACAGGGCTTATTTTGATCTTCTAGGTATTCAATAAATTCATCCAAATCTTTAAGAAATAATCCTAGACGCTCGTTATAGGCAGCACTCTTGCCGTCACTTGAAAGTTTCAAATTAGAGGCAAGAGAAGCGCTGTGAATATAATTAAAGGAACCTCCGCCATGGGCTTCTGCCCGTTTGATGACAGCCTTGAGCACATCACGATCTCTGTATACAGGGCTGCCTTCTGCATTATGATACAGTACTTTTGACACTGCTGAGGTAGAGCTGATCCCCCCGTTAGCGGCGATGATGTCCAAAAGGGGCTGGCTTAGGGTGGACTTTGTAGAATAGTCATTAAAATAAAAATGAGGCCTAAATCCCAGTTTCTCCAGTGTCGTTGGCAGTTCACAGGCTTTATCTCTGGAACTTGAAAGCTCTGTCATGCGCTTTTGACCGCAGATACTGTTTATAAGTCTTAAAATTGAATCGGCAGGATCAGTGGCTACAGTATTAAAGTTTGTCAGATAGATGTTGAATCCCTTGAGTCCGCCGTGATCAGCGCTAAATTTTTGGAGATCCTCATTGGAAAAAAAGTCGGTCTGTAATATGAGAATATGAAAGGGGGTGGCCTTTGCTTTTCTTTTAAAGTCAAAAGTGACACGGCGCGCTTTCTCGTTATCAAAAAAGCTGTTCAGGTATCTTGTAAGATTTGACTCTGTAAAGGTGCCAAACTGGGGAATTATGCCATTCTCCTTGGAAAAGATATTTCGGCTTACAGTTATTTCATCGTTTTCAAAGGTGAATTTCTGAAAGTAATCAGATGGCAGGGTACAGACTACCAAAAATGTGCATAACACCAGGGTGCTGCCTCTTAAAAACAGCCCCAAAAGTCTTAGGATAATTACCGCAGAAAGCAGGGCGATAATCATTTTTATATTGATAAAATCAATAAGAAACTCTTGAATGTAGTCTACAGAAAAGTCTTTGAGATTGTCCTTTTGGGCTAATAACTGCTTGATACCAGGCAGATAGCTGTCATGATACAGCAGAGCGATATTGGCAATAGCAAAGACCATTCTCAAGAAGGCATTGATGCCCTTATGCGCAGCATGGAGGAGCGACAGGAAAAACCCTAGAAGAAAGAGAAGGGGAGACAGTTCGGTGATAGAGAGCGTGTAGAGACCTAATCTGAATAAAAAGAATCCGTTCCATAGGGCGTGGCTTCTCAAAAAAAATACTGTTGCTTTTTCGCTCATGTCTTGGTGCATACGCTTATTACGGGTTTTTGTAAAAACTGCGGTTAATTCTCGTTATGGGTGTCTTTATCTTTTATCTTCATGAAACTTACAAAGGAGCCCTTGTCTTTAAGATTGGTCCTTGACAATTTTACAGGTCTTAAAACCCTTACAATCAGCTCCATATGAGTTTTTAGGAACATTCCCAGAGGAATGAAGAGCAGCGCACATAATATGACTATTTCAAAGACATCTCTTAAATGCAGAGTGTGGTTCCACATGTTATTTTAGCTCCATTGATGAAATTGTTTTATGGACAATCGGGGTCTTCTCGCAGATTGTCATGATCTTATCGGATAAATTGCCATAATTTTTTTCCATTTTCTGAATTTCAATCGTGTGCAGTAACAGTTCATAATTGAGATCATCTAGGGTACTGTCATTTTTCATTTCATTGATTATGGAAATGATCTCATGTTTGGTGTAGGTGGCACGAATGCTCGAGAAGAGTTTGTCGGTTTCGACATTAAAGGTGTGCAGGAGCGAAACGGACAGCTCTCCTTCACGGCAGGAGGGCAGGAAAACCACCACATCCTGATGAAAAATGGTGCAGTAGTCGCCGCCGCGCTTGGGCTTAAACTGAGACACGGCAAGTTCACTGGAAATCTTTTGGTTCACCGCCAGAATTGCCAGCGCTCCGTTACAGTTAGCCCCGTCATCTTCAAGAGAAACCAGGGAGGCTACCTTTTTGACGAACTCATCTTTATCTAAGTAGCCGTTATTTTCTCTATCAAGCATAAAGAACTGTCTTTTCAGGACGGCAAAATCTACTGCAGATGAATACTTGAACGTGGCTTTGTGGAGACTGTGAAGCATCACATTGATATGCGAGATCTGTGCTTCTGCCGTAAATACGTAATTAGCCCCGCAGGCCAACAGAAAATTCTCGGAATTGGCACGAATATTGGCGACCTTTTCCAGAACAAAAATATGCAGATACATGCCGGTAGAGTGGCGTAACTTAAAAATCATTTTGCCAAGCTCTTCAACTTCGGTACGATCATGAATCACAAAAAAGCAGGTTGCCGCATGACCTTCGGCCTGAGCCCTGTTAAATACAGAGCTGTTGTCCGGTAGTTCTATGGTTTTGCTGAAAATTTCTTTATCAGGCGCAAATCCCGAGTTGCAGACATAGCAGGTGTCGATGTCATCGATTAAATCAGGATTATGCACTTTTGAGATATCAAGGACGGCCGCAAAGCCATTACCTGAAAAAGTCAATTCGGTGCGGCCATTGTTGAGTCTTCCGGTCTCATCCTTCCAAAAATAGGTTTCAAGATAGCAGTCGCTGTGGATCATCAGTGAGGCAGCGCCTCCCAACTCATTTAAGCGCTGCTGCGACAGATTGATTACGCTATCCTGATGGTCTCCATAAGTAATCACCAAAGCCGCGGCTTTTATTTCGCGAAAGAAATTAACCATTTTTTTTATCTTGGAGAAGGCGCTGTTGGTGTGTCCCTCAAAAAACACTCTGTCACTTGTCAGGATCACAAAGAGCGCGTCTTGCTCCACTGCATGGTAGTATTCAAAATCAGTTACTATGTTTGAGAGAAATTTCAAAGAATTATTGCTTACGTATACATGAGCGCGGATCTCTGCTAATTTTTCAGGCAATGAAAAGTTTTTTAGGATCTCCTCTCTTGAAAGATCATTGAGCACCAGATATTTCATATGGGCACTGTCATTGTGTTTTAAAAGACAGCATAACCCAAGATTGACAGCCGCACTGCGGGTGTCGGCGGCTATAATGTAAGTGTTGCCTTGTATCAGGTTTTGCAGGGGACTTATGAGATTATCTATTCCTAAAATCATATTAAATCCTTGTTACCAGGTGGTTGCTGGTCTTGGTGGCTTTGGCGGCATAGGCAGGTCGCCGTTCCATGGTGAGAAATAGGTTCTAAAGTAGAGCATCAGCGCCATAGGCGAGTAATCTTCCGAGTGGGATGCGAATATTTCACCACCCAGCACCAAGTGACTATTGATCCTTCTTTCAAGTGCCAGTCTTATTGAACCTCCAAGTCCCACGGAGTTACTGCCTTTGGAATAGGCTGACAATTCATCATAATTAGGAGACATATTGAGCCTTTCTAAAAGATAATTGGAATGATTTATGGAGTCGCGGGCGTTTTGAGTCTGATAGTAGTTACTGTCATGGGTTTTGGAGTGACTTAGAGCGCCTGATACTTCGGCCAGCAGTGAATAGTATTCAGTGCGGTATTTATATGAAAGCGTGAGAGAGAGCGAGGCATAATTCTGAGGTGAATAATAACCGCCCTGACTTACGGTATAGCCGCTAAGATCCTTGTTAAATCCCCATAACATGACAGCCGGGGATAGTGTCAGCCGCTCATTGGGACGATTGATTACATGGTAATAGTATCCGGTCATAAACTGGAGTTCACGGTTTTTTTCAACCGCTCTTCCTGTAAGTTCATTGGCAGTTATGAATGCCCACAGACCGCTGTCATCGTTGATATAGTAACTTCCCGACAGGGTAAATCCGGTTTTTTTGACTGCGCCCCATCTTATGCCGCTTATGGGATCTGTCTGCCCTTTGTAGGCCAGCAGCGAATTGTCTTTGGAGCGGCGATGAAATTCCGGGGTGAGCGAGAAGTTACCCAGACTGAATTTATAACTTATCCCGCCGACTAAGGCCTGATTATTAAAGCCGCTGGCGTCTATATCCGGACCGTTCCCCAGATCGATGTGAAATGGCCCCTCATCGTAGGCAAAGGCAAGATTGGTAAAAGTGCTCTCCTGTGAGGATTGTGAACAGCCATCAGGATGTACTCTGCAGGTGCCGAAGGTATTTTTATAGCGCCCGTAGGGTTTAAGCGTGCCGGCATTATAGTCAATGGTATCGGCCTGCAGCTGGGCACGTCCGGCAAAGAGTGGAAACGCGATATTGGCAATATTCATCACAATCGTATTGTTGGAATAGCCAGGATGCCCGGGATCTCTAATATAGCCGATGCCATCCGTGAAAATGATATTATTCCTTTCATAGTTTTCATGAGCAAGAGATCTGGTTGAGGACTTCAGCCAGTCTTCATTGACGTCATCCGGAGTCAAAAGATCATGGGTAAAAATGGCATCATTCTCGTACGGAGTTGCTCTGTTGTTGAGAAGGGCGAGGGCTTTTTTGTAGTTTTCCAAATTGTCAGGGCCGTCATTGTGGCTTAAATGATTAAATCTTCCGGCATTGCGGTAGAGACGGGCCAGTTGCCGATTGCTTGAGGCGCTGCCGTCTGGAGATGGGCTTATGGCGTTGTTTGAAGACAGTTCTTCTATGACAGCCGCATTGATTTTTCGGGCATTTTCATAGTCCTCAAGCGCTTCATATACAGCAATAAGAGACATTTTTTCATTAAGACTTAGGCTTTCAAGATCCTGCGACATGGCACGAGCCGTGCTTTTGGCAGTCTCATAATCCAAAAGTCTTATTCTGTTAAAGGCATAATCGAGGAGCAGTCCCTTATCCTCGGGGTTGAGGCGTACGGCTTCATCATAGAAGGCATCGGCCTTAACATAGTCTTTCTGCTCTTCACTAATTCTGGCAAAAATAATGGAGGCATCCTTTTTAGGCAGTTCCTTGGCAGCCTTCATGGCCTCCTGATTATTACCGCTGTCCAAAAGTTCATTTACAGATTGTCTTAGTTTTGCAAGCCTTAATCTTTCATACATTTCCTTAAGCCTTGGGTCTTTATGCTGATGTAATTTCAGCAAGGACAGGGCGGACTCTTCATTGCCTGTTTTATCAAGAATGAGGGCGTAAGGATAGAGAAAATCCTTAGAATAAAGCAGTTTTTTAGGCAGCTTTTCAAAAACCAAAAGAGCCTTGTGATGGTCTCCTGTACTAATATAATCAGAAGATAGCGCATAATAGTCCCAGGCCTCGGCGTTATACAGCCTTAAGGCCTGCTCTCTTAGGGCTATGGCCCTTGCGTACTCGTATTTTGCCTCATGCTTTTGGGCTCTTGACTTAAGCAAGTCGGCGTTAAGTGATTTGAGACTCATGCTGATGCGTCTTTTTTCGGCAGGACTCTCATGAGTCAGCCTTAAAAGCGCTCTTGCACTGTAGATTTTAAAGTTTTTCTCATCTCCCCTTTGAGCATATATATTGGCCAGTGCGGTGTCGGCATAAGGCGAGTCTGCAAACATCTGTGAGGCTTCATTGTAGGTTTTGATAGCCTGACTAATTTTCCCTTGTTTATAGTAGGTCTCAGCCATGGCAAGTTTTTCGTAAAACAAACTTTCCTTAAGCCGTCTTTTATAGTATTCAATATCGTCGTGTTGAGGATGGTCCTTTATAAGCCGCGTTAATTTTTCAATGCCTTCCTTTCTTTTCCCTTTAGTGGCCATGAGGGCAAATGCCTTGGTGGCTTCATAACTTACACTCAAAGAGGCCATAACTGACTTAATCCGAAGTTGAAGCGGTGAATTCTCAGGTTCTTCGCTGTAGATGGTTTCAAGTCCTGACAGTGCCTCTTCTTCCCGACCTTCGATGTTGCCCATCATGGCATAATAGCGCATGGCAAGATTATGCTCTTTAGGTGGCCTGCCCTTAAAGATATCATCTAAGGCCTCCACCGCGTGTTCATAATCCTGATTTTTTTCATACATACTAAAACTTTGCAGTTTAAGACGCATTTCCTGAGAAGTTATTTCATAAAGCGCCTGTCCCTGAACACATTCAAAGGCATCCGCCCGAGCCACACATAGCCTGTCGATAAGCTCTTTTGCTTCTTTTCTGTCCTTGCCTCCGAGTTTTAGTTTGTGCCTTATAAGTGCAATCCTGTATTCTTGGGAGTTGGTGCCGCTAATTAAAGCAAGACGGTTTAAGGCGGCAAGTTCTAGTGTGGCATCAGAGTTCTTTTGGGCTTCTCTTTCCATTTCCTCAATATGACGTCTTTGGGAGTTGTCATTGAGACTTACCGGTGAATTTTTCTGGTATAAAGGCGAGTCGCGTTCTGGCAACAGGGAATTGCCATGTGCAGGCATGCCAAGGGGGATAATAAGTCCTAAAAGTAAAAGATGACCTAGTCTCATAATTTTCACAAACCGTTTCATTTAAACTCTTGAGAGTAATCTACTGTTTTTTCAATATGCAGTATTTACTCAAGGAGCACGTTTTTTAACAATAGGCTCAGTATTTATCTTCAGTTATTTTTAAGGTGCCATCCTTGTTGAAGGCAAATCTGCTTTCGTCATGTCCTAGAGCAAACAGTGACAGAAGGTGTGCGGATATCTCAGTGTGCGCAAAGACATGGTTTTTCAGTCTGGTTCTAAGATAATCCTTCACCTTGCCTTCCACTACCGGCAGCATGCAGGCATCAAATATAATGGAGCCGTGGCCTTGGGTAGTGTGGAAAAAGAGATTGGCCACCGCAGGACTTAACAGATCGTAACTGGTGGCTTTAATCATGTTTTCATAGAGCGGCAGCAAGAGCCTGCGATTAGGATCGGCAGTAGAAGTAATGCCAAGCCACAGGTAAAATGTTGCCGCATCCTCAGAGCCCTCGGTCTTGGTGGTGAGGATGAATTCACCGGTATTGCCAAAAGTCATGTAATCTGCAATAAACCCGTCTCCGCTTCCACGTACGGCGCTCTGATAGGTATTGCGTGCATAGGTTTGAAATGCCTTATGCTCTAGCCCTATTCTCTCTAAGACAAAAGGCGGCAGCGCCCCGGGTCTTATGGTGAAGGTTTGGTCTGTACTAAAGCCTGAAGATGCAGGCAGCAGCACCGTGCCCAGCACGGATGAGGCATAGAGATGGTTTTTCTCGACATTACGGATGATAGTTTCGGCATCCTTTTTAAGATCGTCATCAGACCACCTGACATCGGCTTCTAACAGCAGATAGGCGGTCATAAGTGCAATTTCGGTCTTTTCAAAGTCCAGCCTTTTTTTGATGACGCCGTTATCCTCCCACAGCATTAACTGATCTTTTAAGGCATAAAACAGCTCTTTATCGTTCTGCACCAGCGTCATAAACATAATTTTGGTGATGATGTCGTCGGATGCGGTATCGGCTTTATTTTCATGAATGTGCATCCTGGTAAACTGGTTATACAAGGGCCAGTCTTTTGCTAAAGCCGCTGGCAGCATAAGAACGATAAGTGCGGCAAATACAGAAATGGCACCGATGATTTTTTTCATGTTACTGCTCCTTTCTTAGGGCCTGAAGTCTTAAGCGTGCTCTCTGAATGCGGCGCAGCGTGCGATACATCAGCACACAGAAGATGAGGGCACTGAACAGACATAAGAACATCAAAAGGAATGGACTTTCAAGCAGCATATAGTACATACGCTGATACCAAGGGAGATCGCCTATATAATAGCTATCACCGACATCATAATTTTTCGCGCGGTTATGATCGATAACCGTGACCGAGCCTGCGGCAATTATGCTCGAATGATTAACTATTATATTCTGCGAAATATTGCTCATGCCTTCTGAACTGTCAGAGATGATAGCCACAAGGGTACGCTCATCTGACAGGGGGGAGCGGTAAGACACAATGGCGCCTATTCCCGTGTAGTTGCTCTGTTTGATATTCTGTACCGCCACTGCCTTTTCTTCGGTAAAGCGATTGGGCATGGAATCATTAAATGAAGTCTTAATGGACTGTTCGGTCTTGTTCAAAACAATGGCGGCGTTTTCATTATTGCTAAGCACATCAGGGATCCTGCCTATCACGAGAAAATCCTTGTCGCCTGCGGCCTTGATTGCCTCTTCATGTCTGGCATCGATGATTTCAAGATTAAGTGCAGGATAGCCTAACTGAGAGCCAATTCTTGCCAGGGTATTGAAGAGGGTATTGAGTTCTGAGGTTTCATTTAGCTCACTTAATACTATCGCAGTTCTTTGCAGATCGGCATAAATTGAGAATGGATATCCAGACTGCCAGAATGTATTAAGGTTTGGCATTTTGGTGAAATGATAGATGTTGGTAAAATCGAAACTTGAATTAGGATCGATTTCAACCCGGTTAGGAATAGGAACAATGGTGTTACACTCATTCATTTTGGAGGTAAACATCAAAGAATATTTAAAATCAAAGCGAAACTGATTCTGTGCTCTTAAAAAAGAGGTATCAACATTGGTTCTGTTGAAGATATTGAGGTTTCCTAAAAGAGGAATGTATTCTGAAATCTCATCAGTTTCCTCATCCGGATTTAATGGATACGAACGGATCAGCTTTTCGTTGATGATAAGCCGCATCTGAGACAGCCCTAATTTACTTGGTTTGGTATATTTGTAGATGAGATCCATGGCAATTCTGGAGCCGTTTACAAAATACAGATCTGGCGGAAGATTTAGCTCAAGCTCTATAGGAGCAGGGGCAAATCCCTGAGAACTTAACTGTCCTTCAAAGTTGGTAAGTGAGCCAAAAGTAATCTTTTTGGAGGTATCGGCCCAGTTTGGCGCATCATAGGGTTTGCGTTTTTCAATTTCCTTAAATTCAAGGATCCGGCTTAGCGGTCCATTGAACAGTACATTTCCCTGTGCCAGGGCGCGGCAGGCCACAACTAATCCCTGACTGTCAGGGGCATTGATGATAAGCATTTTGTCAGACTGTGTTCCTGGAATATCAGCCATTTCAATCACGGGAGTATCGGTTTTAGGATAGTCCTTGAGAAATACCGGCCGATTGCTGTTGGTCATAAAAACGACCGCATTACCTTCACTTGGCAGTTTGTCAAGAAAGACCGGATAGTCAACACCGCGCCATGAACTGATGGTTCCGCCATAGGAACTGAATATCGAGGCGGCTTTTATGGTTTCAAGATCAGGCTCTTGCGGGAAGATGAGACTTAAAACGGTTTTATCTCCCGTTGAGGTGTTGATAAAAGGCAATGGGAATGATGATAAATCATTGGCAAGGTGCAGCAGCTGTTTGCCTAAATGCAGCGTGGTCTGGGCGGAAATATTAAGCCAGAGAGTGGTATCAACCGGATTTTCACAGTAGTCGGTATAATGACCGATAAATTCAAACTCAATTAAGTTTTCATCGCGGATAATATGCGTATCTAAAGCCACTTCAGTACTTACCTTTTTGCCAAGGTCCTCTTTATGTATGGGAATGGTTTTTTGCATAATACCGTTTAAGTATACGTTTAACTGAGACCTTACCGGTATGAGAGAAGGTGATGGGGTATAGAACAGTTCCATATACGATTTGGTGACGATTTCATTGCGTTTTACGGTAAAACGCACACTGCGTCGTGGGGTGATGCCGCTTAGTGCCAAGGAACCTGAAGGATCGACCCACTCTAATTTTTCAAAAGGATAATGAATATAAGTGGTGGTGATGTTTTCAGCACGACTTAAAGGCGGCGTGCTGTCAACCTCACTGGCCACAAGAGTAGCCTCTGCCTTGACAGTATCTTCTGCTTTTACAGAAAATGATAAGACCGACATCAAACAAAACAGGCATGTCAGAGCACTTGATAATTTACGCATGATTAACTTCCGTTGACCGTAAGATTTTGTTTTTCATTATGTTCCGATTTTTTCTTCCTGAATGGTCTTGTCACATCGAGTGGCTGAGGCAGCATACTGAAGAAGAAAATCATAATTTTTAGCGTGATCCAGAGAAATTCCCTGATTATATGCGGAGTGTTATCCAGCATTTTGAGGTAACCTCTAAGACCTAGCACGATAAGAGTATGTATTCCGTGAATCAGAGAATCAGGAGTTATGTTGTCATAGCTGTGCGACCATCTGTCCGCAGTGGCAAAGGTACAGCGAATATATTCAATGTTGCTTTTCAGATCCTTTAAAATTACTTTGATCCCGAGTTTGTTACGTCCTGAAAATCTGACGATGCCGGCAAAGCGGTAGTTCAGATCCTCCTTTCTTATGGTTATATGGATTTTTGAACCTTCATGAAAAACCTCAGATAACAGCTGGTTTTTTTCATGAAGCGTAGGCAGAGCAATACCTAAACCTTCTTTAGAAAAGTCAATAATGTTAACCATTATGGAATAACCGTTTCCAGCCTCGAGCATCGCTTCCATGTTACAGTTTACTCGTGGTGAGGCGCGAACCTGTTTGGCTTCAAGAGCAACAGCAGAAGCCGCTCCCAGGATAAGAAGATTATAGCTAACCCAGCCTAGGTTTATAAGAATGGTGGATATTTCGGCATACGGATTGAAAATAATATTGTACAGACCAAAAAGAAAGCCGGCCATATTCAGTACGATAAGAAGAATATAGGGTTTGGAGACCGTCCAGTCAAAATAGGTGGAGGTATTGGATGCGCCTTTGGCGGTTACGTTGAATTTGCCGTGCTCAGGTGAGAGCAGAGCAATAAGTGTAGGCAGCGTGATATACCAGGATAGAATGGTTTCATATACTACACCCCAAAAGTAGAATCTCTTGTTGTACTGAATCATCTGATTGGTGAGCGTACTATAGAACATATAAGGCAGCACAAAGGACAGAATAGCCAGTCCTGAGGCAAAGATGACATACACATTACAGAACAGATAAGGCAGAGGCGCCAGCAGAAAGATGATGCGAGGCAGACCGTGCAGAAAATGAATCATGGCATTGGTAAAGCAGAGTCTTTGCGGTATGGTCAGCCCTTTTCCCAAAAGCGGATTGTCGATTCTGAAGATCTGAATCATGCCTCGTGCCCATCGTATGCGCTGATTGATGTGATCGGCGAGCGATTCGGTGGCAAGACCTGCAGCCAGAGGCATACTGATAAAGGCCGACGAATATCCCCTGCGGTTGAGCCTCAGTGAGGTGTGAGCATCTTCTGTGACGGTTTCAACTGCTATGCCGCCGATTTCTTCTAAAGGAGCTCTCCTGATTACCGCACAGGAGCCGCAGAACATGGTGGCGTTCCAGGTGTCGTTTCCTTTTTGAATAAAATCATGAAACAGGGCATTTTCAGCAGGAAGTCTGCCATTGAGTTTGAGATTCTTTTCAAAAGGATCCTCTGAATAAAAATGGTGAGGAGTCTGCACCAGAGCAATATTCTTGTCATGCACCATCCAGCCGCAGGTCATCTGCAGAAAGGCTCTTGTAGGAATATGGTCACAGTCAAAAATGGCGATAAGCTCCCCCTGTGTAATCTTGAGCGCGTTGTTGATATTTCCAGCCTTGGCATGTTTGTGTTCGTTTCTTTTAATGTAGTTGATGCCTATTTTTTGGCAGTATTCCTCAAACTCACTGCGGCTGCCGTCATCGAGAAGATAAATTTTCAGTTTGTCTTTTGGCCAGTCAAGATCAAGGCAGGCTAAAAGACATGGAGATACCACATCCAGGGATTCATTGTATGTGGGGATGAAAATATCAACTGTGGGCCACAACTTTAGATCTTTTGGCAGGGGATAAGGCTTTCTGTCCAAAACCCAGGAGACCTGAAAATATGACAAAAGCAGGATTATATAGGTATATATTTCAGCCACAAAAAGAGTAATAGAGCAAAATGCCGTAAATGGGGTAATGAGAATTACTGTCTGCGACAGTCTCCAGTAAATATATCGTGTGGCAATAATAATGGAGATAAAAATCATCAGCATTAAACTTACCCGATTATTCACTGCTCTAAGCAGCAGTGCAATCAGCCACATCAGAATAACAAAGATAAACTGATAGGTAAGGTCAAAGGGCTGGGTTACCGCCAGAGCCGATGTCACAAAGGAAGCAAAAAGCAATACCCTTGTAAGATTACGTCTTCTTCTTGAAATAAAAACATTTTTCTTTACAGTCTTATCGTAGATGGCATCGGTATATTTTTCGGTTAAGCGTACAAAAGGCTGTTTGGCATATTTATTGAATAACCTTATGACTGCAGCTGAGAATACCGAGATATTAGTCTTATCAAGCGGAGACTGGCGAATAAAAAGCAGAAACAGCGTCTGAATAATAATACGCAGCGGATCAAACACCCGCGGATTATCCTTTTTGATCTGGGGATAATAATAGTAGAAATTATTTCTTATTTTGTTAAAACTACTGGTTTCAAGAGGAATGAACAGATAGGCAAGACACAAAAACAGGAGATTCACCAGGCATGCGACAACCGAAGAACCATGAATTCTCCAAATAATATAACGATCCTTGATGCTGGCAAAGAACTTTAATATGCTATTCATAATCTTCTGCTTTATCCCGCTGTTCGTCTGCCTTTTCATCTGTCAGCCTGCAGATGAGGATAATGTCAACCATCAGTTTTTCAATGGATTTTGAGGCGCTGGCAATAGGCAGGTATCTTGTTACCGGCATCATCTGCATGGAGGCTCTCATCATGCTTTCATCGTATTGAACAACGTATTTGAACATGCTTTCTGATAACTTTGATTTTCTTAAAAGCAGTTCGATATCATTCATGACGATGCTTTTCATCATGAACTTGTTGAGAAGAAAATACTCATTTTCCCTGGGGTTGCACTCTTCTAATTTTATGACGGTATTGCTTTCTGGCGTAATTAGGGTAACAGATAGGGAACTTGCTTTAGAAAACTCTTCTGCAAGTCTGCTTTCACGAGTACCTGCATCCACAACTAGAAAGTCAATTTTAGATAGTGAACCTAATTTTTTT
>CACYBT010000027.1 GCA_902772715.1 uncultured Succinivibrio sp. | reverse complement strand
TCAAAAAAACTGAGCCTTACATGAACTTTGAATATTGAGGAAAATGATGTTTAATTAGGATTGTAAAAAAGGCTGTGAACCGTAACGCATATAACATTTAATGTCAGCAAAATTCCCAATAATCGTGTTAATCTTAATACAAGTACAATGGTTACTGAGGAGTGAGGAGTAATTATGACTACAACGACATTAGGAATAATTGAAGGCTTCTACGGGAGACTGTATACCACAAAAGAGCGCCTAAGTCTCATGTCATTTATTGCCAAAACCGGCTACTCCTATTATATTTATGCTCCTAAAAATGATGCCTCGCTGCGACGCAGATGGCATGAGGATTTTACGCCTTATGAGGCGAACCGTCTTTTAAAAATGAGTGCCTTTGCCCATGAGCATCATCTTGATTTTGGAATTGGGCTCTCTCCCCTTGCCATTACCAGTGAAAACAGGCAATACGAACCGATACTCTATAAAAAGACTGAATATGCGCTAAAAAATCTTAAGGCGCGGATAATTGCCGTGCTTTTTGATGATATAAAACTTTATGAAAAAAATGAAGGACAGGCACAGAACCGGATCATCAGCAGTATTTATGAGATGGCAAAGGATTATGGAGCCAGAGTCATCTTCTGTCCGACCTACTACAGTTTTGATCCTATTTTAGAAAAAATCTTTGGTTCCTGCCCGCCATACTATTTTCAAGAATTGACGCATAATCTTGATGAACATATTGAAGTCTTCTGGACTGGCAATAAAGTATTGTCAAAGGAAATAACCCCTGCCGATATCGAAAAAATCACCTCTCTTATGGGACGCAAGGTTACTTTATGGGATAATTACCCCGTCAACGATGGAAAAAAAATTAGTACCAAAATTTACACTCGTCCATTTTTTAAAAGAGCAGGTCTTGATGGCATCGTTCTATCACATGCTGTAAATCCCATGCTCGAGTGTACATTAAATAAAATTGCGCTCTCCACACTACCTTTAGTCTATAAGGATGCAGATGACCAACAGCTTTTATCTATGCGAGAACAAACCGTATCAAGACTTTTTAAAATGCAGGGGCAGGATCTTTGTCAATTGCTGGTCTATCTTGATGCCCTGCACGATGACGGTCTTGAATCATTTGATGAACACAAAAAAAACTCGTTACTTACTCTTTTAGAAACTTCCCATACTAAGGCTGCCGATGAAATACGCGCCTTTTTCAGGGGCGTTTACGCCTTTGATCCTGCCTGTCTCACCTCCTGAGAGCATGAAACCTAGGAAGAGTGCCTGTTTTTACGTTTCCTTTTTAATTTGAAAATTTGTGAACCAACATGAAGCGTTTTCCATTACAATATAAGCGTTAATTCAGAACCAGTAGCAGTTATGGAGAAAACTTCTCCATGAGGGAATTACCATGTTTTCACCTGTAAAAATCGCTGTTGTGCTAAAACCCCTGATATTTATGCTCCTAATTGGGATTTTTTCACTAAGTGAGGCCAGCCAAAAGAACGATAACATACTGTACGGTAGCAGGTTTAATCTCAAACTTGGACATTACGTAGGTTTTGAGAATGATTACGATACTAATCTTAACCGGCCTGTCTATAAAAGAATAGATGCCATCCTCAAAAAGGATGAAATCATCATCAATGATATTGCTACCAAGTTTACCTTGCGCGATGACAAATTCTACGTGGATACCCACATTCTTTATGAAATCATCGGTCCAAACCGTTTTATGCTGCTTGCAGATGGCGGGGTTATATTTGAATATGCAGAAAAATAGTCTTGGCACTTTTTGGAAAATAAGGCATGTTGCTGCACTTGCGGCGCTCACTCTCCTTACTTTTAACTCAGTAGTACTGGCACAGCCCAAAGTCACCATCACGCCAGATGCTACTAAAAACATCTCGTATATCGATTATCATCACCGTCTTTTTTCCTTGAAAATTCCAAAGGGCTTCGTAGTCGGCATTGGCAAGACTGACTATACGCATTTCACTTTTATGCTTTATGATCCCCAAAATCCCGACATCAGCCTTTTTTTTAACATGAAAACTGAGGGTTATCTTAAAACCAAAAAAATGCTCAGTTTTTACAAACAGTACTATCCACAATCGCCCTTTGCCAAATTGCCGGTCATTGATCCTCAGACCACAGAAAGTTTCTATAGGGTATTT